>JBDLVU010000011.1:0-43176 GCA_039804665.1 Pseudomonadota bacterium
CGGATTGCTGGGGCAAAAGACGCCCGAGTTTCTCAATGCCGCAGGGTTCTCCTCATCCCCCCACCTGTTCTACGCTGGCAACGACAGCCGCCCCGGGAAGGGCAATACGTGGTTCCAGCTGTTTCAGATCGGCTTCGGCGGCATTCCCGGCCGTCCGTTGGGCGATGGTCCTGACGGGCATTCGCTGTGGCCGGGCTTTACCAACGTGCCCAACGAATTCCTTGAACGCTATTTCCCGATGCGGATCGAACGCTATGAAACCGCGCCCGATAGCGGCGGTGCGGGGCTGCATCGTGGCGGCAACGGCATCCACATGACCTACCGGTTCCTTTCCAGCGGCACGATCGCCATCCACGACGACCGCTGGTTCGTGCCGCCCTGGGGCGTCAATGGCGGGCAACCGGGAGCCCGGGCCCGCAAGGTGCTGGAAAAGGCCGACGGCACCCGGACGATCGTGGGTAACAAGGTGGAAGATGTCACGGTCGAGGCAGGAGACCAGCTGCATTTCATCACATGGGGCGGCGGCGGCTGGGGCGATCCGCTGGATCGTGATCCCGCGCTTGTCGGCAAGGAAATCACGCAGGGTCTGGTGACAGCGCTAGGCGCACGTGCCTATGGCGTCGTCGCCGACGCGGCGGGCGTTGTCGACGGGGCTGCAACCGAGGCACTGCGCACGCAGATGCGAGCAACGCGCGGCGCGCTGCCGCTGTTCGATTTCGGCCCCGGCATCGATGCGCTTCGTGCGAATTGCCAGGCGGAAACCGGTCTGCCTGCACCGGTACAACCCGAATGGCCGCACATTCAGGCGGCGGAGTGAGACGTGAACAACGGTGCATTGAAGGATATCCGCGTCGTCGAACTGGGCCAGCTTCTGGCCGGCCCGTTCTGCGGACAGCTGCTGGGCGACATGGGCGCCGACGTCATCAAGGTGGAACCGCCTGTGACGGGCGACCCGATGCGCGAATGGGGTCAGGGCGACGAGAAGGTGCAATGGGAAGTGATCGCGCGCAACAAGCGCTCGGTCAGCGCCAACTTGCGCGTGCCCGAAGGGCAGGCGCTGGTGCGCAAGCTGATCGCCCATGCCGACGTGCTGGTGGAGAACTTCAAGCCCGGCACGCTGGAGAAGTGGGGTCTTGGCCCTGAGGTGCTGCTGGCCGAACAGCCCGGCCTGATCATTGCGCGCATGTCGGGCTATGGTCAGGACGGTCCCTATTCGGACCGGGCCGGCTTTGGCGGGATCGGCGAGGCGATGGGCGGCTGGCGCTACATCGTGGGCGAACCGGACCGCGCGCCCAGCCGCATGGGCATCTCCATAGGCGACACGCTGACTGCGACCTATGGCTGCATGGGCGTGCTGGCCGCGCTGCATGTGCGCGAAAAGACCGGCAAGGGGCAGGTGATCGACACCGCGCTGTACGAAAGCGTGCTGCAGGTGATGGAAGGGCTTGTGCCCGAATACGACCGCATGGGCCTGATCCGCGAACGCTCCGGCTCTGTGCTGAAGGGCATCGCGCCATCCAACGTCTATCGCTGCAAGGACGGCGAATTCATGATCGGCGCGAACAAGGATTCGCTGTGGAAGCGTCTTGCGGTGGCGATGGGGCGGCCCGAACTGGGAGACGACCCGCGTTATGCCACGCACCTTGCCCGAGGCGAGAACCAGGACGAACTGGACGCGCTGATCGATGCCTGGACGCGCACGCTGAGCATGGACGAGGTCGACGCGCTGATGATCGAGCACTCGATACCGGCAGGCCGGGTCTATCGCGCGCCCGATATGCTGGCCGACCCCCACTTTCAGGCGCGCAAGGCGATCATCGAGGTCGAGACCGAGCGTTTCGGCCCATTGAAGATGCAGTCGACCTTCCCGCGCTTTTCGGCCACGCCGGGCAGCGTCCGTCGCCCGGCTCCGGCGCAGGTGGGACAACACAATGCCGAGATATATGGCGAACTGCTCGGGCTGTCCGAAGGCAATCTGGCAGAAATGGCGGCAAAGGGCGTAATCTGATGCCGATCGACGAAGGTGACCGGCAAGCAAACTACAAGGGGGCCTTCGATGGCCGCCTGCCCTTTGGCAAGCGCCCGGCCCTGCTGGTGATCGACCTTGTAGAGGCCTATCTCCAGCCCGGATCGCCGCTGTATGCCGGCATCGAGACGGCACTGGAAAGCGCGGCACGGCTGCGCGATGCGGCGCATTCGGCGCATATTCCAGTGATCTTCACCAACGTGGAATACGCCCCCGGCGGGGCCGATGGCGGTGTGTTCTACCGCAAGGTGCCAGCGCTGGCGGTATTCCAGTCGGGCAATCCACTGGGCGCCTTCCCAGCCGCGCTGAAGCCCGAAGGCGGCGACCTGTTGGTGACCAAGCGCTACGCCTCGGCCTTTTTCGGCACGCACCTGGCCGCCACGTTGACGTCCATGGGTGTCGACACTGTGCTGATCTGCGGCACGTCGACATCAGGCTGCGTTCGCGCCACTGCGCTGGACGCCTGCCAGCACGGTTTTGTGCCGTTTGTTGTCAGCGATGCCTGCGGGGATCGACACCATGCGCCGCACGAGGCGAACCTGTTCGACCTTCAAGCCAAATATGCAGAGGTGGTCGACGAGGCCACGGCGATCAGCCTGATGCAAGCACTGGCAGGATAAATCAGGCCTCCCACCACGCCAGCATCATCGGTTTCAGTTCGCGGCCGACCAGTTCGATCACCGGGCCACCGTCCTTCACCAGATACGCCATGCTGCCGTGCCCCCGGCGTGCGGAGGCCCCCGCCAGCAGCAAACGCCACCCCTGCGCGCACAGCCGCTCCACCTGCTCGCCCACGTTATCCACCCATACCCCGATATGGGACCGATCGATCGCGCGCAGAACGTCATAGGGCGTGTCAGGCGCAGCCTCCACCAGTTCGAAATGCACAGGCCCCTTGCGGGAATAGGTGACCTTAAGCCGGGCCTCGCCCCGCTGGCCATCTGCAGTCCATACCGGCAAGGGATCGAAATGGCGCACAGGGGCCCATTCCACCCCTGCCGCCGTTGCGATTTGCGCCTTGGCGGCCTCGATATCGTCGACGATCAGGCCGTGATGATAGATTCCGGACAGAATATCCAAGGCCGTTTCTCCCCTCGCGATGATGGCATTCACCATGTTGCCATACCTGCGCCTGCGTGAAACAACGCGCAAAGCTTGCCGATGCACGCAAGGGAGCAGGATGGAAACGCTTCTCGTCGCCCAGCATGGGCCAGTGCGACTGCTGACGATCAACCGGCCGCATGTGCGCAATGCGCTGGATGCAGCCACCTCCAGCGCGCTCGACGCAGCCATCACAGACGCCGAGGCGGATGACGCGACGGGCGCCGTCATCGTTACCGGCACCGGCCCGCACGCGTTCTGTTCTGGCATGGACCTGAAGGAAGCGGCACGGATTGGCCCGGGCCACGGGCTGGTGCCCGGGCGCGGCTTCGGCGGAATTACCGAACGAACGCGGACAAAGCCGTTGATTGCCTGTGTCAACGGCGGCGCCGTTGCCGGCGGATTTGAAATCGCGCTGGCGTGCGACATGATCTTCGCCGCCGACCACGCGACATTTGGGCTGAGCGAGGTCAAGCGCGGCATGTTCGCATTTGCCGGCGGCATCCAGCGGCTGGCGGGGCAAGTGCCGCGCGCGACAGCCCTGTCCTTGATCCTTACCGGTGAGGCGGTGAGTGCCCGGCGCCTGTACGAGTTGGGAGTCGTGACCGAGGTCGTTCCGGCGGAAAATCTGGAGGCGCGCTGCCTCGATGTGGTGACCGCCATGCTCGACAACAGCTGGGCCGCGATCCGTGACGGGCTCAAGCTGTACGAGCTTGCCGCAGGCATGGACATCGCCACCGCGCTGCGCGTCGGCAACGCGTGGGGCAAGGCCGCGCTCACAGGACGCGAAGCCTCCGACGGAATCGCCGCCTATGTTCACGACAAGACGATATCGGGGATGCCCGAACGCAAGTAAACCGACCATACCGATCGCAAAAAACTTCTACAAAGCACCGAAATATATAGATTTTTTTAACGCCTGAACATTCCTTGTCGCGCCACTTTACAAGCATACATGAATGTTTTTATGGTGTACAGGCAGTCTGATGACGCGGGAGAGAACCATGCCTGATCCAGCCACCACGCGGGGCCACCAGAACGACCTTGCCCGCATGGCGTGGGAGCGCGACCGCGAAGGGCCGCCGGAGGATTTTCCTGCGCTGCCGTCAATTCCCGGTGGCCGCTATGTGGACCCGGATTTCCTCGCGCTTGAAGAAAGCGGCATGTGGAAGAAGGCTTGGCTTTATGCCGGCCACACCGATCAGCTGCCCCAGCCGGGATCGTGGTTCCTGACGCGCAATCTGGGTTCACCGGTGATCGTGGCCCGGACGTTGTCGGGCGAAATCAAGGCTTTCTATAACACTTGCCAGCACCGGGGCGCTCCGCTGGTAAAGGAAGATGCCGGCACTGCACGCGGCTTCGTCTGTGGCTACCATGGGTGGAGCTATACGCTCGACGGCAAGCTTACCGCCGTGCGGGACAAGCGCGACTTCACCGATTTCGATTTCGGCTGCCACGCCCTTGCGCAAGTGCGCTGCGAAACGCTCGGTTCGCTGATCTTCATCAACGCCGATTTGCAGGCCCAGCCCTTGCTGGACCACGTCAGCCCGATGGCGCGCGAACTTGAGGAACTGCAACTCGACACGCTGAAGCTGGTCGACAGCCGCAGCTACGAGGTGGATTGCAACGTCAAGGTGCTGCTGGATGCGTTCCTCGAGGTTTATCACCTCAAGTCGATCCACGAAAGCACGGTAGACCGCTTCCTCGATCACCGCGCGATGATCGTCACGCTCTGGCCCAACGGCCACAGCCGGATGGCCACGCCGAACCGCCGCCCGGATTGGGTGGATCCCGGTACCAAGGGCATGCCCGAAATCCCGACAGTTTCGGAATTCGTGGCAAAGAACAACGTCAGCTACCAGATTTACCCGAACTTCGTGATGCCGCCCGCGCCAACCGGCATTCCGATCCTGCAGTTCTGGCCGCTGGGGCCGCGTCGCACCCGGGTCGTTTCCACATGGCTTGCCCCCGAACACGATCCGGAAAATCCGCATCCGCTATGGGAAACGCGGATCGGCAACTGGGAACGTATCCTCTACGAAGACCTCCAGTTCGCACCGCAGATTCAGGAATCGGTCGAAGGTCCGGGGTTCCGCGGCATGTCGCTCAACTACCAGGAGCGCCGCATCTATCACTGGCACGAAGAGCTGGATCGGCGGATCGGGGCGGACAACATTCCGGAAAACCTGCAGGTCACGCAGGTGCTTTCGCCCTTCGTGCAGCGCGACTGACCGGTGGCGACGCTGGCCGGCAAAGTCGCGGTGGTGATTGGCGCCGCGAACCGCGACAACATGGCGCAAGTCATTGCCCGCAGGCTTGCGCACGAAGGTGCGACGCTGGTGGTGGCAGGACGCGCTGCAGCAGAGCTTGAGCGCCTTGCCCAGGAGCTTGGTGGACTGGCCGTGCCTGACTGCGATATCACGGCAGAAGCGGACATGGCGCGACTGGCGCAAACAGCGGTCGACAGCTTTGGCGGCATCGACATTGCTGTGAACGCCACGGGGTGGGGGTTGCTGAAGCCGTTCCTTGACCTGACGCGCGACGAAATCGACCGGATGTGCGCGTTGCAGTTCACCGGTGCGCTGCTGTTTTACCAGGCTATGCTGCGCGTGATGCGGGCGGGCGGCTCGCTGATCCAGATCTCGTCCGCAACGGCTACGATCATGCTGGAGGACCATGCCGCCTACATGGGCACAAAGGCCGGGGCCGACCACGTGATCCGCTGTATCGCGAACGAATTCGGCACCCGCGGAATCCGGGCAAACTCGGTCGCGCCCGGGTTCACGGTTACCCCGATGACCGAGCGGGCCAGCCGGACCGCAGGGTTGATCGCGGCGTTCGCGCGCGAATATCCCCTTGGGCGGGTCGGCACCAGCGAGGACGTGGCCGAAGCGGTAGCATGGCTGGCCAGCGATGCCTGCTTCATGACGGGCCAGATGCTGCAGGTGAACGGCGGACTGACCTTGCGCCGGAACCCCACCAACGCCGAAATCGTCGCTTCGGTAAAGGCAGCACGGAACGCCGCAGCGCATGATGGCTGACACGTTCCCTGACGATCCCGATCTTGAATGCGAAGAGGCCTACCACTTCGACCGTACCGGAGACGATCGTTTTCAAACGCGCCCGCAACCCAGCGGATTGCTGCGGCTGTACGGCGGATTGATCGTGTCCCAGGCTCTGGCCGCGATGCAGGCCACCGTGCCGGAGGACAAGCCCGCCCACGCCCTCCACCTGTTTTATCAAAGGCCCGGGCTGATCGACCGACCGCTGGACATCGCCGTTTTTCGGGAAACCGATGGCCGAAGCTTTGCCCAGCGCCGGGCAGCTGTGACGCAGGATGGCGCCCCCATCGCGCAGGCGATGGCCTCGTTCCAATCAGACGAACCGGGCCTGACCCAGCAGATCCCAATGCCAGAAGTGCCGCCGCCCTATGCGCTGGAACCGCTGGCTTCGATCCTTGCACGCCGCATTTCTGAGTTGCCGGCTCGGCACCGCCCGTTCTGGTGCCGTCGTCAGCAGTTCGACTGGCGTCCGGCGGAGCCCTTCACGATCGGCGACAGCCAACCCCGCCGGGCCGCGCGCCATTTCTGGTTTCGCGCCAACGGAACGGTGACGGGCGGCCTTGGCGTGCAACAGCGTCTGCTGGCCTATGCAACCGACACGCACATCATGCAGACGGGGTTGCGGCCCTTAGGCCTGTGCTGGGCGGACGACCGTTTGCAAACGTCCAGCCTCGATCACGCCATCTGGTTTCACGCCCCCTTTCGCGTGGACGAATGGCTGCTTTACGCAATGGACAGTCCCGCCGCATCGGGTGCCCGCGTCTTGTGCACGGGCAATGTGTTCCGGCAGGATGGCACACTGGTGGCCACGGTCACGCAGCAAGGGCTGGCGCGCGTGCTGGACACCGTTCGCGAAGGAAAGATCTGATGGCGCAGACACCGCTTTCCCCGCTCGGCACACCCTGGCGCACATTCGAGGATCTGGCCGTCGGCGAGCGCCGGATTTCCGCATCGCGCACCGTGACCGAGGAAGAAATCCTGGCGTTTGCAAGGGCGCATGACCCGCAATGGTTTCACACCGATCCCGACGCAGCGCGCGGTTCGGTGTTTGGCGAAGTTGTGGCGAGCGGCATCCACGTGCTCGCCATGTGGCGCCAGCTGGACCACGCGATCAATGGCGATATCGATTTTGTGTGCGGCATCGGCTGGGATCGGCTGCGGCTGAAGCGCGCGGTCCGCGCCGGCGACGAAATTCACGTGACCAGCGAAATCATCGCGCTTGAACCGTCCCGCAGCGGCAAGCCCAGGGGCACCGCCGTCACCCGCTATGCCGTCCTGCTGCCAGACGAGACCGAATGCGTGACGTTCGAAAGCACCAACCTCGTCTATACGCGCGATGCGCGGGACAGGGCCTGAACCAGTGCATCGGCATCATGAAAGGCGGTTTCCATAGCCTGTTCAACCTGTTCGGGCAGGCCGTAGGTAGGCCGGACCTGCACGGCGTGGATATCGGTGACGCCGATGAAGTTCAGCCATGCCTTCATATAGGAAAGCTGGAAATCGAGTTCGCTGCCCGGCATCCCGGGACGAATGTCGAGAGCGCCCGAACAGACGAGGATGGCTCGCTTGCCCTGCGCCAGTCCGGTTACGCCGGTTTCATCGGCCGTAAAGGCGAGGCCGGGCTGGGTGATGACGTCGATATACTGCTTCAGTCGCCAGGGAATGCCGAAGTTCCACATCGGCACGCTGAACACCACGGTGTCAAACGACAGGAAATGCGCCACCAATCGGGCGATCCGATCCCATGCAGAGCGCACCTCGGGCGCAACCTGCTGCCCGCCGATCAGCGCATAGCGCCCCTCTATCACCGCGCCGTCGAACGCGGGCAGATCCGCGGCGTGGGGATCGAAGATCTCCACATCCGCACGAAGCCCTGCGATCAGACGGTCTGCCACCATCGCCGAGCGGGAGCGTTCGCCGCGCGGACTGCCCAGCACATGCAGCAATCGCTCCTTCATCTCGGCGTCACCTGCGCTGGTCGAAACGGCGGCCAAGCATGGCCCCGGCAATGTTGGTCTTCTGGATGTCGATCGCCCCGCCGGCGATGCCCCACCCCCAGCTGTCGCGCAGGCGCCGTTCCATGGGGAAGTCCTTGGAATAGCCATAGGCCCCCATCAGCTGCATGGCATCGCCAGTAACCTCACGCGCGATCGTGTTGGCAAAGCATTTGCCCGTGGAGCTGTGCAGCACCGACGGCAACCCGTCCTGCGCAAGCGACGCGGCACGCCAGATCAGCAAGCGCGCCGCCTCGACCTTCATGTGCATTTCCGCAAGCTTGAGCTGCACGGCCTGGAATTCGACGATCGGCTTGCCGAACTGCTTGCGCTCCTGAACATAGGCACAAACATCCTCAAGCGCTGCCGACGCCTGACCAAGGGCCATCGTGGCATTGCCGCAGCGTTCAAGATCAAACGCTTCCATCAGCTGCTTGAACCCTCCCGCGGGAACGATCACGTTGTCCGCAGGCACTTCGCAATCCTCGAAGATGAGATCGGCAGAGGGCACGCCGCGAAATCCCATCAACTGCTCGGGCGGGCCGAAACCAAGGCCCGGCGAATCCTTTTCCACCAGCACTGCGCCAATGCCCTTGGCCCCCGGCGCATCCGAAAGCCGGCAATAGACGACATAGGCATCGGCATGGCCGCCGCCCGAACACCATCGCTTGGTGCCGTTGAGAATGATCTTGTCGCCACGCTGCTCGCCCCGAGTCTTGAGGTCGGTCAGCGCGCTGCCGGCATCCGGCTCCGACATCGACACCGCCACGATCAGTTCGCCCGCGCAAACCTGGGGCACGACACGCCGCTTCAGCGCGTCGGAGGCGAAATGCTCGATCGCCCGCACCGGCCCGACCGAGGATTCGAAGATGGGAAAGCCGACCGCCGACGAGATTTTGGCGAATTCCTCGAGCACCACCAGCGCCTCGATGTTCCCGAGGCCGAGACCGCCAAGATCGGAGGACACATTGATCCCAAGGAAGCCCATCTCGGCAAACCGGCGGACAAGAGCACGCGGGGGGGGACTGTTTTCGCGCTCGCACTGCTCCGCAATCGCGGGGAGTTCGGCGCGGGCAAATTCCCTGGCAGCTTCCTGAAGCCGCAGCTGGTCCTCGGTGAGGGCGAAGTTCATCGATCTGTTCTCCCCGTAATTCCTGTTTCAGCCGTCGAGCAGGTGCGGCTGTTCGATCAACCGCGCGAGCGCGGCCATGAAGCGCCCCGCGTCGGCACCGTCAATCGCGCGGTGATCGCATGAGAGCGAAAGGTTCAACACGGGCACGATCCGGATCGCGCCGTCGTCGTCGATCGGTTCGGGCCTTGCCGCCCCAACCGCAAGGATCGCGCCCTGTGGCGGGTTGATGATGGCATCGAACTGTTCGACGCCAAAGCCGCCGAGGTTGGACAGCGAAAAACTGCCCCCGCTGAATTCCTCGGGGCGCAGCTTGCCACTCCGCGCGCGCTGGGCCAACCCCTTCATTTCCGCCGATATCGCCTGCACCGAACGGTCATCCGCAGCAAACACGATAGGCGTGACAAGACCGCGCTCCGTCGCAACCGCCACGGCAATGTCGGCAGAGAAATGGCGATGGATGTCCTGCCCGTGGACCTGGATATTCACCGCCGGCACTTCCATCAGGGCAAGCGCGCAGGCGCGGACGAGATAATCGTTCACGCTGGGTCGGTCGCCGGTTACCAAGGCGCGCAAAGCCATCAGGCGGTCGGCCCGCACGCGGCGGCGCACGTAGAAGTGCGGGATTTCCTGCTTGGCCTGCGTCAGGCGTCGGGCGATGGTCCTGCGCATCGAGGACATCGGCACGACTTCGAACCGTCCGCCGGGCTCCGCTGCGGGAGCAGGCATCAATGGTGGCACACCGGGCGAAGGCGCTGGGGCCGCAAGCGGCGCAATGTTGGCGATCGCCGCCAGCACATCGCTCTTGCGCACCCGCCCTCGCGGGCCGGTGCCGGTAACCTTGGTCAGATCCAGTTCGTGCAGCGCAGCCAGCCGGCGAGCCACCGGCGTGGCCGGAACCGGGCCCTCGGCTGTGAGCGGAAACGCACCCACCAATACGGGCGCAACCGGAGCACGCGCCGCCTGATGTACATCCTGCGCTGAAATCCGCCCGTCACGCCCCGATCCCTGCACCGCAGCCGGGTCCACGCCGAGCCGCCGCGCCTCATCAAGCGCAGCCGGACTGATCGCAAGACCGGGCGACACGGCAAGCGGTTCGGGGACAGGGGCCCCGCCAGCGTCGGGGTCGAAGCTGGTATCCGATGGCCGAAAGGAAGCGATCAGCGCATCGACTTCGGCAGCGCTTGCCTCGGCTCCATCCGAAAGAACCGCGAGCAGAGCGCCGACAGGGTACGTCTCCCCCGCCTTGGCAAGAATCCGGACGAAGCGCCCGTCGGCTTCAGCCTCTACCTCGTTGGTGATCTTGTCGGTTTCGATCAGGGTCAGCACAGTGCCGCGGGTGAACGGGGTGTTTTCCGCCACCATCCACTCGGCAATCGTGCCTTCTGCCATTTCGATGCCCCATTTGGGCATGGTGAACGCCTTCAGGCCGGCCATGATCGCGCCTCCCTTCAACGGAATGCGAGGGTGCGGCGGACCGCAGCCTCTACCGTGACAGGAGAAGGCAGCCATGCGCGCTCCAGCACCCGCGAGAACGGGATCGGCGCATGCGGCCCGGTCACCATTTCCGGCGGCGCCTTGAGGCTGGTGAACGCGCGCGACGATACCAGCGCGGCGACATCGGCAGCAAGGCTGCAACGCGGCGGGCTTTCGTCCACGATCACGAGCCGGCCCGTCTGCTCGACGGAATCGAGAATGGCATCCTCGTCCATCGGGCTGGTCGTGCGCAGGTCGATCAGATCCATGCCGATACCGTCCGCGGCCAGCTTGTCGGCCGCCTTTTCGGCAAAGCTGACCATGCGGCCGCAGGCCACCACGGTCACATCGCCCCCTTCACGCACCATGCGTGCCTGACCAAAGGGAATGCGATATTCGCCGTCGGGAACCTCACCCTTCACGCCGTAAAGCGCCTTGTGTTCGAAGAACATCACGGGGTCATCGCCGCGCAGCGCTTCGGTCAACAGGCCCTTGGCATCGGCCGGGGTCGTCGGCAGCACGACCTTGAGACCCGGCATCGCGGTCAACAGGGCATAGACCGACTGGCTGTGCTGCGCCGCTGTCTGCATGCCTGCGCCGTAGATCATGCGCACCACGGCAGGGCATTTCGTCTTGCCGCCGAACATGTAGCGAAACTTGGCCATCTGGTTCCACAGCTGGTCAAGGCTTACGCCAATGAAGTCGGCGAACATCAGCTCGGCCACCGGCCGCTTGCCCGAAAGCGCCGCACCTGCGGCCGCCCCGATGATCGCACTTTCCGAAATCGGGGTGTCGATCACACGGTCGGGACCGAACTTCTCCCAAAGACCGGTGGTCGTGCCCCATATCCCGCCGATCGCTTCCGGACCGCCGGCAGTGCCATTGCCGCCCACCACGTCCTCACCCAGCACCATGATGTCGCTGTCGCGCTCCATCTCGGCGTGCAGGGTGCTCAGGATCGCCTCGCGAATGTTCATCACAGCCATCTGGCAGCCCCTCAGTAGTATTCGACGTAGACGTCTTCGGCGACGGTCGCCGGATCGGGATCGGCGGCGCTACGCGCTTCAGCCACCACCGCATCGATCAGCGCAGCGACTTCGGCGTCGATGGCATCAAGATCGGTCCCAGCCAAAAGCGCGGCATCCGTCACGGTCTTGCGGAACGCCGCGAGGCAATCCCGTTGCTCGCGGATGCGATCGAGTTCGCCAGCGCCCCGGTAGCGCTGCGGATCGCCTTCGAAGTGGCCATAGAACCGTTCTGTATCGAGTTCGATGGCCGCAGGCCCGTTGCCGGCGCGGACATAATCGAGCAGTTCGCGAAAGACCTCGTAGCTTTCGAAGAAGTCGCAGCCGTTGGCCCGCCATGCCTTCATGCCGAAGGCTTCGGCGCGGCTGGCGATGTCTTTCGCCGTGCCCACGGCATATTCAAATCCGGTGTGTTCGGAATAGTGGTTGTTTTCGAACACGAAGATTGCCGGGGCCCGCGTCACCACGGCC
This sequence comes from Pseudomonadota bacterium, assembly GCA_039804665.1. GTDB lineage: Bacteria > Pseudomonadota > Alphaproteobacteria > Sphingomonadales > Sphingomonadaceae > Novosphingobium. The sequence goes on from JBDLVU010000011.1 coordinate 12,285, forward strand.
AGGTTCATCGCCTCGAACGTCGTACCTTGGTTGCAGGCGCCATCCCCGGAGAAGGCAACGCCAACCGCCAGCTTGCCGTCCACGGGTCCGGTAGCCTTGGCAGCGAGCGCCGCGCCCACAGCTTGTGGCGCGCCGCCGCCGACGATGCCGTTGGCCCCCAGCATGCCCACGTCCAGATCCGCAATGTGCATGGAGCCGCCCCGCCCCTTGCACAGTCCGCCTGCGCGCCCGTAGATTTCGAGCATCATGCCCCTGACGTCGCAGCCCTTGGCAATGCAATGGCCGTGCCCGCGGTGCGTTGAAACGATCTTGTCCGCCACGCCAAGCTGGTCGCACAGCGCCACCGCAACAGCTTCCTGCCCTGCATAAAGGTGGGTGAACCCGGCAATCTCGCCGGTCTTGATCTCATCGTGCAGCCGGTCCTCGAAAGCACGGATGGTCCGCATGCGGCGATAGGCGCCAAACAACTCCTCGCGGCCCAGTTGCAGCATAACCTGTCCTCTCAAAGGTCGCCGGGGCTCTTGCCGCCCGGGCCATAGATGTAATCGTCCAGCACCTTGTGGAAGTGGCGGATGCGCAGTTCCTGCTCACCGATCCACAGGCCGGGGAAGCTTTCGCTGTGCATGCCCAGTTGCACGGTCGGAAGGTTGTAGGCGTCCTGATCGAGGACCTGCCCGATGCTGCGGTCGCCGTGACGGAACCGGCGGTGCTTTACCCGTTCGGGCCATGGCTCGCCTTCGGGCACCAGTTCGAACACCCACACGTCGTAAAGCATCTTGTTGGGGTCGGTGGCGTGTGGCCGCTGGCGGAACATCAGGACATCGTCCGCGTGCACGTTCAGCGCCACGTTCGGAAAGATCATGTAATGGTAGTCGTCGGTCAGCTGGTCATCGTTCAGCGCCGAATAGTCCTTGCCCTGCGCCTTGCCGTTCTTGCGCTTGAACAGTTGCACGTCGCGGCGGATGTCGCTGACCCGCCCTTCGTATTCGGCGGGGTCCATGCCCGCGTTGCGCATGATCTCATCAATTGCCGGCGGAATCTGACTGGGCATTGCCACGCGCGGCGAGATCGTGGCGAACGGAATCAGGTAACGGTTGTGGCGTTCGTAGCAGTCGATCTGCACGTTCACATCGTCGAGATACCACAGCAGCTGCGGGTGGATGCCCTGCACGTGATACGTCTCGTTGAAAGCGTCGACCGAGGCCTTCCAGTTGCAATCCCACTCCACCGTCACATCGCGCTTCCACGCCATCCGCTCGGGATGATACGGCTCCAGATGTTCCTTCAGCGGCGCGATGAAATCGTCGAACGGCTCCACCTCCGGGTTCAGCGAGAACCAGACGAAGCTGTTCCATTCGGTGCAAGGCAAGCTCGGCAACGTCATGCCGGGAGGGCCACCCTGCGCAAAGGTGCACAGATCGGGCAGGCGGTCTATCTTGCCGTCCAGGCCGTAGGTCCAATGATGGTACATGCAGCGAAATTCGGTCGCGTTGCCGCGCCCTTCGGGGCGCAGGCGGTTGCCGCGATGCAGGCATACGTTGGGAAAGCACCGGATCGACCCATCGTGCTGCCGGACGATCAGCACGCTTTCCTTGCCGATCTCGGTACAGATGTAGTCGCCCGGATCGGGCATGTCGTCAGCCCGGCCACCCAGCAGCCAGACCTTGGTCCAGACGCGTTCCCATTCAAGCTTCATGAAATCCGGCGAGTAATAACGCGCCGCCGGAATGACATCGGTGCCCAGTTCCGGATCGGGCGCCTTTTCGACCGGCGTGCCGCCCCCGCAATTCGCGGGATCGACGCGGATCACGTCGACGACGCGCTTCACATCCATCCGCGCGGTGTCCCACATCAGAAGTGCGTCCTGTTGGTAAAGGCACCATCGACCACGAGGTGCGAGCCGCTGCACCAGCTGGCTGCCTCGCTGGCCAGGAACACGATCGCGCGCGCCACTTCCTCGGGCCGGCCCAGCCGCCCCATCGGCTGCTGGCGCAGCTGGGACTGATAGAACTTCTCCATCGTGCCCTTGATCATGTCCCAGTTGCCGCCCTCGAACTCGATCGGCCCGGGCGAAACCACGTTCACCCGGATGCCGTCCTTGCCGTGCGCCAGCGCGAGCTGCTTGCCATACGTGATCAGCGAGGCCTTCATCGCGTTGTAGGCCTGCGGACCGCCCATCGCCTCAAGCGCGGAGGTCGTCGCCACCAGCACGATGGAACCGGACTTTTGCTCGGTCATGCGCGGAATAACCGCTTCGACCGCACGCACAGGGCCCATCACGTCGGTTTCAAAAGCGTTGGACCAGTACTTCTCGCTGCCGATGCCGCCCCCGGCCGATGACAGCGGGATCAGCACGTCAACCCCGTCAAGCGCGTCGATCGCCCATTCCAGCCAGGCCTTGTACTCCTCGGCCCGCTTCACGTTCACAGGCTTGCCCACAACCTTGGTGCCATAACGGGAAAGCGAGGCGACGGCGTCCTTCACGCCATCTTCGCCACGCGCGCTGAGGGCAATGTCGCAGCCTTCGCGCGCCAGGATCTCGGCAACGGCATACCCGATGCCGCGTGCACCGCCGACAACGATGGCCTTCTTGCCCTGCAGTCCCAGATCCATGCCTTGCCCTTTCGCCTTCGCAACCTTTGCAGGGAAAAGGACCGCTTGCACGGTTCGCGCCTGGCCACGACCCGCCCCTTCGGCGATCTGCGCGGCGCATCCTTTCTCCCTTGGCATCACTCTATTGGCTGCGATCCACAGCGCAAGAAAAAAACATGCTTGAATGCTTTTTTGGTGTCGCGCATGGTAATTCGCGGCCAGTGCGATAATCTGCGGCCGATGGGGAGAGATATACCAGCGATGCCGGGACAAGCAGAGCGATGAGCGGTCGGGGCAAAGGTCCATTGGCGGGTGTCCGCGTGCTGGATCTCACCAGCGTGCTGATGGGGCCTTATGCCACACAGATCTTCGCGGATCTGGGCGCGGAAGTGATCAAGATCGAAGGTCCGGCGGGAGACACCACCCGCTTCATTCCGCCCGGTCCCGATCCATCGCGCGGGGCGATGTTCCTCAACGTCAATCGCGGCAAGCGCAGCCTTGCGCTGGACCTCAAGCAGCAGTCGGCGCGCGATGCGGTGCTGCGGCTGGCCAAGCAGGCGGACGTTTTCATCCATTCGATGCGCGCACAGGCGATCGCGCGGCTGGGGCTGGACTATGCGGCGCTGTCTGCGGCCAATCCGCGCATCGTTTATGCCAATCTCTACGGCTATGGCCGCAACGGCCGGTATCGCGATTATCCGGCCTATGACGACATCGTGCAGGCCGCCTCCGGCATCGTCGATCTTCAGGCGCGGCTTTCGGATGGCGAACCGACCTATGCCGCCACCGTCATTGCCGACAAGGTCGCCGGCCTGACCGGGACTTATGCCGTGATCGCCGCCCTCTTCGCGCGTGAACGCACGGGGCTGGGCCAGGAAGTGGAAGTGCCGATGTTCGAGACGCTGGTGTCGTTCGCCGCGCTCGAGCATCTGTGCGGCTCGCTGTTCAACCCGCCACTCGGACCTCCGGAATACCCGCGCGCCACGTCACCTTCGCGCAAGCCCTATCGCACCGCCGACGGTCACATCGGCGTGATGATCTACAACGACAAGCAATGGCAGGCCTTTTTCCGCGAACTGGGCGATCCCGAATGGTCGCGCGATCCAATCTACGCCTCGATGCGCAGCCGCACGGAAAACATCTCCGCCGTGCTGGGGCAGGTTGCCAGGGTGATGGAAACACGCACATCCGCAGAATGGATGGAGCTGTTCCGCCGCGCCGAAATTCCCGCCACCCCCATCGCGTCGTTGCAAGACCTGCTGCATGATCCGCACTTGTGCGAAACAGGGTTCTGGCAGGAACAGCAAACCGACGCGGGCTCCCTGCGCTTTCCCGGCATTCCCACGGCATTTTCGGCGACGCCGGGCGAAATCGGCGATCCCGGTCCTGCGCTGGGCGCGGACAGCATCGCCGTGCTGGCTGAATCCGGATTTTCCGAAGCGGAAATCGACGCGCTTACCGCCAGCGGCGCGGTGATCGCATGAGCGGCGCGGCCAGCCATTGGGACGCCGCGCTCGCGCAAGGCAAAATCCTGCTGCAGCGCCCGGCCGGTGGCGGACCGGCGATCTTTCCTCCGCGTGAATTTGCGCCGGGCACGGGCGAGCCGCTCGAATGGATCGAAACCTGTGGTTCTGGAACGGTCTACAGTGTCACCTGGGTTCAGCGCAAACCGCCGGAAGCGGCCTACAACGTCGTGCTGGTCGATCTGGCTGAAGGCGCACGCATGATGGGGCGCGTGGAAGGGGTCACGCCCGAAGCCCTGCACATCGGCATGGCCGTGCGGGCGCGCATCGCGGATGGACCGGTGATCGTGTTCGATCCCGCACCGCCCGCAAGCAAGGAACCGACCGATGGGTGATCGCTTTCCTCGCGGCAAAGTCGCCGTCTGCGGCGCGGCGACTTTCGGCATTGGAGAAGCCCCCGGCCATTCGACCATCGAACTGGCGTCAAAGGCGATCCGGCTGGCGCTAGACGATGCCGGGATCGCGTTGCCGCAAGTCGATGGCCTGTTCATCGCGCTGCCCGACGATCTGTTCGCCGGCCTGTCGCTGGCGCAGTACCTTGGCCTTCATCCGCGCTTCACCGACAACAACCGCTCGGGCGGCGCTTCGTTCATGAGCCACCTGATCACCGCGGTGATGATGCTCGATGCAGGCTATCTCGATTGCGCGGTGATCGCCTATGGCGCCAACCAGCGTTCGTCGGGCGGCAAGCTGTCAACGCCGGCCCGGCCGGATCGCTGGGATGCGCCGTACAACCCGCTCTATCCCCTGTCATTCTACGCGCTGGCCGCCGCGCGCCACATGCACCAGTTTGGCACCACGCGCGAACAGCTGGCCGAAGTCGCCGTATCGGCGCGGCTGTGGGCCAACACCAATCCCGAGGCCTTTGCCAAGGGACCGCTTTCGGTCGAGGACGTGCTCGGCTCGCGCATGATCAGCACGCCGATATCGGCCCGCGATTGCTGCCTTGTCACCGATGGCGCCGCCGCGCTGGTGCTGACGCGCGCAGACCGCGCGCGTGATTGCCGGCTACCGCCTGTGCCGATCCTCGGCGCAGCAGCAGCCACATGGTACAATTCCACAACGCAGGCGCAGGACATCACCATCACGGCTGCCGCCGAATCTGGCCCTCGCGCCATGGCGATGGCCGGGATCACGCCGCATCAGGTCGACGTGGTCCAACTCTACGACGCCTTCACCATCAACACGATCCTGTTCCTTGAAGACCTGGGCTTTTGCCCCAAGGGTGAAGGCGGCGCGTTTGTTTCCGATGGACGCATCGCCCCGGGCGGCGCGCTGCCGGTCAACACCAACGGCGGCGGGCTGTCGTGTTGCCATCCCGGGATGTACGGCATGTTTGCGATGGTAGAGGCCGTGCGCCAGATGCGCGGCACGGCGGCCAACCAGATTCCGGGCGCGCAGATCGCATTGGCCCACGGCAACGGCGGCACGCTTTCGGCGCAGGCCAGCGTCGTGTTCGGCGCTGCCGACACCGCCTGACGCGCCCTCCCGGTCAGGAGGAGAGCGCGGCCAGTTCCTCGATCAGGCCATCGCGCAGCCGGAACTTCTGGATCTTCGACGTGGACATCGGCCATTCGCTGACCATCCGCACATGGCGCGGAATCTTGAAGCTCGCCAGCTTGCCCTTGCAATGCGCGATCAGGTCCTGCTCGGTCGCCTGCGCGCCTTCCGCCAGTTCCACGAACGCGGCCGGCACCTCGACATAACGTGGATCGGGCAGGCCGACGACTTGCGCCAGCTTCACCGCCGGATGAGTTTGAAGCATGGCTTCGATTTCCGCCGCGGCAACGTTTTCTCCGCCCACCTTGAGCATGTCCTTCGTGCGTCCGTGGAACATCACGTTCCCGTCGTCGTCGATCGAGCCGATATCGCCGGTGTAGAACCACCCGTCCCGGATCGCCTCTGCCGTCTTTTCAGGCGCGTTGTAGTAGCCTTGAAGCATGTTAGGTCCGCGCAGGGCGATCTCGCCCTGCTGTCCAAGCGCGCAATCCTGACCCGTTTCGGGATCGGCGATGCGGATTTCCCATTCGTCCAGCGGGTAACCGCAGCGTCCGGTCCGCACCTCGTAGCTGTCGGAAAGGCGGCTGGTGGACACGGTGCCCGCTGCTTCGGTGAGCCCATAGGTGCCGACCTGGATGGTGTGCGGCATCGCCGCCTTCACTGCTTCCCTGATCCACGCGGGCTGCACCGCGAAATTGGAGTTCATCACGCGCAGCCGAGAAAGATCGGTGCTCTTGAACGCAGGGTGGTTGATCAGGTCCTGCATGATCGTGACGAAGCTGGGATAGGCGATCGTCGCGCCTTCCCGCCCCAACATCTCCAGCGCGACGCCCGGCTCGAAATGCGGCACCGTCATGTAGCAGCCGCCAAGGTCCAGGATCATCGTCATCGGCAGGATGCCCGCGATGTGGAAGATCGGCAGGGGCGACCACACCTTGTCGCGCGCCGTGCATTCATAGCGCACGCCCAGATTGCGGCTGTTGCCCACCTGCCCGCGATGCGAAATCATCGCGCCCTTGGGATGCGATGTGGTCCCGCTGGTATAAAGGATCATCGCCGTATCCTGCGGGTCGACAGAATCGATCCGCGCGTCGATCTCGGCCTCGCGCACATTCTTGCCCAGCGCCAATGCCCCGCGTGCCGAGAGCATGCCCGGACCACAGCCATCGTCGAGCGATACAAGGCTGTGCAGCATCGGCGCCTCATCAAGCCGCAGCCCGGTTCCCGCCTCGTGCCCCGCCAGCGAAGGCAGCGCAGCACGCACCCGTTCGCCATAATCCAGCGAATCGGTAAGTTTTCCGGCGGTGATCAGCAGCACCAGATCGGCGTCGCGCGCCACATAGGCCAGCTCGTGCGCCTGATATCGCGCGTTTACCGGCACGGCGACCGCGCCAGCCATGGCAATGCCATAGAACGCTTCGATGAATTCGATGCAGGTCGGCATCAACAGCCCGACATGCTGGCCTGGATGGACCCCCAGCGCGATCAGCGCAGCGGCCCACCGACGCGCCGCACGATCAAGCTCGACGAAACTGCGTCGCTCGTCAGGAAAGACGAGCGCTTCGGCATCGCCAAACCTGCGCGAGGAATCGCGAATCATCGCACCCATGGTGAAGATCGGCTGCCGGTTTTCCATTCATCCCCTTGCCCGTACGGGCCATTGTTGGCACCGTGCGCGCAGCCCGGTGCACTTGTTTTGCCGCGATCATACAATGCGGTCTAAAAAAGACAATCATATCTGTCTTTTTCTGGAAGCGGGAAAATCCGGCATGATTGTTGGACGGCACGCGCATCGTCGTTCTTGCGCGGCAGACGACCATCGCGCTAAGGCAGCGGAAATTCGCGCATCGATTGTGCGCGCATGCAGTCAGGCAGACGAATATGGCACTATCTCGCACGCGGGTCGTCCGCACCGCCCGGCCATCGCGCACGACGGCGGAAAAAGGACCCACGCTTCAGGCAGCCAAAGCGGCACAGACCCGCGCCAGGTTGATCGAGGCCACGGTTCGGTGCCTGGTGAAGTATGGGTATGCCAACACCACCACGCCCAAGGTGGCCGAGGAAGCCGGCCTTTCCCGCGGCGCCATGATGCACCACTTCGAAAACGGCACCGCGCTGATCAAGGCCGCGATCGCTGAACTGCACGACAAACGCTTGCGCGCCTTCCGGCGGGCCGCCGACAGACCCGAACACGAAGTGACCGATCTGGTCGAAACCTATTGGCGCCAGCTGCAGAAGCCGGCCTTCATCGCCTTTCACGAACTGGCGGTCGCAGCCCGCACCGACGATGAACTGGCACAGATCCTGAAGCCCTTGCAGGACGAATTTCGGCAGAAATTCAATGCGCAAGCGGAACAGCTGTTTCCGGAATGGGGCGATTCGCCGGTGAACTTCAGCCTCGCCATGACGCTGTCGCAGACCATCCTCGAAGGCATGGCCATAAGCCTGCAGACTGGCGGTCTCGACCCTGCCAGAGTCGAGCCGATGCTCCGTCACCTCGAAGGCCAGATCAGCGCCCTCGCGCCGCGCACGACGCGCTGATCGCCACGCGGCGCAGCGATTTTACGCTGCGCATCGGGCTATCGTCGCGCCCGCAACCGGCGGCGATTATCAAGCCAGCCGCACGATCGACCAAAACGCAGCCCAGCCCGAAAAAACCGGCTCGATCATGAAAATCAAAATCAAACCTGTTTGTCTTTTTTATCGCAACGCGCTAGCTTCTGTTGCAGAAGGTTTCGATACAAGGAACCCGGCAACCGAACCGCGAGGGGAGAACCTTTGAACGCGCCGAAAATGAATGTGCCGCGGGTCTTCCGCCCTGATCCGGGTGACGAAGGCCGGCCGCGGCGCGGTCTCGATGACGAAGCGCTGCGCGAAAAGACGACGATCTTTCGCGACGATCTTCTTGCCGGCCATACCATCCTCATCTCGGGGGCGGGCAGCGGCATGGGCAAGGCGTCGGCATTTCTCGCCGCCCGGCTTGGTGCGAACGTCGCAATCTGCGGGCGCGACATGGACAAGCTGGAGGGCACGGCTCGGCTGATCCGCGAGGCCACCGGCAAGGACGTGTTCTGCCAGACGACCAACATCCGCGATGCCGACGCCGTCGAAGCGCTGATCGGCGCGGTTCACGACAGGTTCGGCGGGCTGGATACACTGGTCAACAATGCCGGTGGGCAGTTTCCGCAGGACGCGATCGACTTTACCCGCAAGGGCTGGCTGGCCGTGATCGACACCAACCTGAACGGCACCTGGTGGATGATGCAGGAAGCGGCCCGGCGCTGGCGCGAAGATGGCAAGGCCGGCCATATCATCAACATCGTCGCCAACGTCGAACGCGGCATGCCGCAGGCCGCGCATACGTGCGCTGCGCGCGCCGGCGTCATCTATTTGTCCAAGACAGTGGCGACGGAGTGGGCACCCCACAATATCCGCGTGAACTGCATTGGACCGGGCGTGATCGAGACCGAAGGTTTCCGCATGTACCCCGAAGAGGCGCTTGCACGTTTCCACAACGCCAACCCGTTGAAGATGCGCGGCAATGCGTGGGACGTTGCCGAAGCCATCGCCTACCTCGCCTCGCCCGCCGCCCGCTTCATCAACGGCGATCTGATGATCATCGACGGCGGGCAGGCACAGTGGGGCGTGATCTGGCCGGCGGGCATGCCGGAATACTTTTCGGAAGACGGCGCCGCCTGAAGGCGCCGTCTTCCGGACGCACGAAACGCAAACAGACGGGAGAAGGCTATGGGTCGGCTGGCGGGCAAGGTTGCACTCGTCACAGGTGGCGCATCCGGGTTGGGCGCTGCGGATTGTGCGGCGCTTTCACGCGAAGGCGCCACGGTCATCGTCACCGACATCAATCAGGAAAGCGCGCAGGCCGTGGCTGACCGCATAGGAGGCGGCGCGGTCGGGCTTGCGCTCGATGTCGCAAGCGAAGATCATTGGATTTCCGTGCTGGAAGAAATCGAACGGCGGTTCGGCCAGTTGCACGTGCTGGTCAACAACGCCGGCGTGGTGCTGAATGCCGACGTCGAGGAAACCACGCTCGAGAAGTTCCGCTGGGTCAACGCCATCATGACCGACGGCGTGTTTCTGGGGATGAAGCACGCGATCCCGCTGATGAACCGCAGCGGCGGCGGTTCGATCATCAACATGTCCTCGGTCGGCGCGTTGCTCGGCTATCCGATCTACTTCGCCTATTCGGCGGCAAAGGGCGCGGTCCGCTCGATGACCAAGTCCGTCGCGGTGATGTGCCAGGTGAAGGGCTACAAGATACGCTGCAACTCAATCCATCCGGGCGCCATCGAAACGCCGATGGTGCAGCAGGCCGAAGGCCGCCCCGGACAGCCCAAGGACATTCCCGACGGCGTGCTGCCTTATGGCATGCCCGGCCATCCCGACGACGTTGCCGCGATCGTGGTATTCCTTGCCTCCGACGAATCCCGCTTCATCACCGGCGCGGAAATCGTGGTGGACAATGGCGTGACCGTTCGCCCGTTCTGAAACGGAAAGGGGCGGCGTTGCCGTTTGCAATGCCGCCCCTTAATCCCTGATCCTTTCAAGAAACGGCTGGCTATTTGCCCATCATCCGGTCGAGTTCAGCATGGAAGTGGCGCAGCCGACCTTCCTGTTCGCTCCACAATGGCCCCCTGAACCCGCGCGAACGAGCGCCCTGCTGAACCACCGGCAACAGATCGCTGTCCTGATCCAGCACCTCGCCCAGCCCCGGCGGCTCGCCCAGCCCGGTATGCACGATCTCTGGCCGTGTCCGACCTGACAGATCGACATCCTCGCCCAGCCCCATCCATCCCGGCGCGGAATAACCCGGCGCGTCGACATGGCGATAGAGGATGCAGGTGTCGTACGTGAACTGGTTCGGGTCGGTGGCATGGGGCAGGAAGCGGTGCAGGAACACCGCTTCGGGATGGCACCCGATCTGGACGTTGGGAAAGATCGAATAGACAACCGAATCCGACAACTGGCTGTCGCTGAAGCGCTCGTAGCGCAGACCCAGTTCCTCAGACCTGCGGCGCTTGGCATGTTGAACTGCGGCGCGCGTTTCCTGCGCCGTACCCTCGAACGCAGCAGGATTGATCCCCGCATCGCGCAGCATCATCTGGATGCCGGGGTTCACGCTCTCCTGATCAGGGAAGCGCTGGCTCGGCTGGGCAAAGGGCACGAACTGGCGGCTCAGTCCGCCGGGCCACAGATCGATCTGCGTGCGATCATCCATCAGGCACTGGGTCTGCGGATGAACCGCGTGAAGGTGGTAGATCTCGGCAAAGGCATCGACCCCGCCCTTCCAGTTGGCCCCCCATTCGGAACGCCGATGCTGGATGACGTACATCTGGTCGATTTCGTAGAGTTCCAGTTGCGGGAGGATCGGTGCAAGAAACGCCGAAAGCGGCCCGATCTCCGGATCCATCGCGATGAACACCAGCCCCGCTGCCACTTCGCACCGGACAGAGGTCAGGTCCGTACCATGGCACAGCACCTCGGGGCGGAACGTGTCGACGTCGGTGACCGATTGGCACTGGCCATCAAGGCCGAACTTCCAGCTGTGAAACGGACAGGAAAACCGGTCGAGCGAGCCGAAATCGATGGTCACCAACCGGCTGCCCCGGTGTGGGCAGACGTTGTAATGCGCGTGAATGGTGCCGTCCTCGCCCCGCACCACGATGAAGCTTTCCGGACCGATGTCGAACTTCATGAAGTCGCCCGGCTCGGGAATATCGGAAAGCGGCCCGGCCAGAAGCCAGCTTCGCGCGAAGACCTTGTCCCATTCGTCCGCGGCGAATGCCGGATCGAAATAGCGCGCCGGCGCAGGCCGGGCCGTGCCATTGTCTATCCGCGGCGCACGGTCGTTGAACGGATGCCGCTTGCCGATGTGGATGTCCCAGAGATCCAAGGCGTTCATCGTCAATTCCCAACATTCAGGCCCAAAAAACTCAGGCCCAAAAAACTCAGGCCCAAAAAAGCTCAGGCAGGGCGACCGCGCGAGGGAGGAAAAGCGCGGCCGCCCGTCTGGTTGCCGGCTATCGCCGGTAGATGATCAAGGTCCGCGGAACTTCACGCCAACTTCGGCACCGAAGTAGCGAGGCGCACCGAAGTTGGAATTGAGCCACAGACCCGCCACGTTCTGCGACGCGATCCGATAGCGTTCGTCGGTCAGGTTCCGCCCGATGACCTTCACGTAGTACTTGTCGTTGGCCTCGGCCAAGGTCAGCGAGGCGTTGACCAGCGTACGCGAATTGAGGAACGTGTTGCCCAGCGGATCATCGATCGCCTGGGTATTCAGGTTCCGCGCGGTATAGGCGGCAGAGGCATTGGCCACGAGCTTGTACGCCGAACCAAGCGGCACTTCATACGTGCCGTCGATGGTCCATTGCCACTTGGGCGCGCGATCCAGCGGCGCCGTCGCCAGATCGTAGCCCGCTGTGGGTGCGGTGTACTTGTCGTACTTCGCATCCTGGTAACCGAGCACGCCGCGCAGCGTGAAGCCCTTGAACAGGCGGGCGGTGGCTTCGGCTTCGATGCCCTTCACCGTCGCGCTCGCCGCGTTGACGAACACCGTGACCTGGTTCGGCTGGCCGTTGACCACCAGCGGCACATTCAGCTGCTTCTGCAGGTCCTTGTACTTCACATAGAAGCCGGTGAGGTTGAAGCGCAGGCGGTGATCGAGCAGTTCGGTCTTCACGCCGGCTTCATAGGAATCGGCCGTTTCAGGCCGGGTTGCCTTGGCCGCCGTACGGAACGCGTCGTAATCGGTGCCGAACGGCGCAAACCCGCCGATCTGGTCGTTGAACCCGCCGCTCTTGAAGCCACGCGAATACGTGACATAGGCAAAGACATCCGGCGTCGCCTGCCAGCCAAGGCTTGCGCGCCAGGTCGGCTTGCGCGCACGGTCATGCACGGTGACGACCCCGGCGGGGTACTTGAACACGCTGGCGCCCAGCGCTTCGTCGATCTGGATGCTGGGGTCGAACCCGCCGTTCAGCTGCGGCACGAACACCTGCTGGCGACCGTACCAGTCCTTGTCTTCCCACGTGTAGCGACCGCCCACCGTCAGGCTCAGCTGCGGGGTGATCTTGTAGGTGCCTTCGGCAAAGACCGCCTGCGACTTCGAACGTTGCGCGTTGCAGAGGACATATGGCGTGTCATTCCAGTTGCCAAAGGGCAGCGGCCCCGAAGCAAGATCGAGGAAGCCGAGGAGCTGCGCCACGCAGAAATCCACGGTCTCACGCTGGTAGAACGCACCGGCGACCATCTCGAACGGCCCGCCGAAGCTGCTGGCAAAACGCAGTTCCTGCTGGAACGTCCTGCGGTTATCGTCACGCGTTGCGTCGAAGAACGACAGCGACTGCCCATCGGCCGCGACCGGCGCCGCACCCGCATAGGAGTTGGGGATGCGCGACAGCTGGCGACGCCAGCCGGTGACGGAAGTCAGCTTGCCGAAATCGAAATCGAAGTCCGCATTGAGGTAGAACCCGTCGACCGAAATCCGCTGCCCGTCCTTCATCTTGATGAGGCCGTCCTGACGATAGGTCACGGCGGCATTGTCGAGCGGGTCGCTGCTGTTGGGATTCTGGCGGATAGTATGCAGCAGGTCGGTCAGGAACGGTGTGCTGCCGGTATACAGGTAGTTCTCGTTTACCGAGGGCACCGTTTGCGAACGATCGCGGAGCCATTCATACTGGGCGAGCAGGTGGATGCGGTCAGTCGGTTCCCACAGCGCCTTTGCGCGCAGGGTCACCACATCCTTGCCACCGGCCGACTTGCCATCGAGGCAACCGGAAACGCCATCGAACTTGCTCGGCACAAACGCGGTAACCGGACCATAGCAAGCGCCGTTGTGGTAATAACCGTTGGACTTTTCCGCACCGCCGACAATGCGCAACGCGAAGTTGTCGGCGATCGGCACATTGGCCGCCATCTGCATCTTGTAGGTGCCAAAGCTGCCTGCCTCGGCCCGCGCATCGACACCCACCACGCCCAGTTCCGGGCGCTTGGTGCGCACCGTCACCGCGCCGCCGGTGGTGTTCTTGCCAAACAGCGTGCCCTGAGGGCCGCGCAGCACTTCGACCTGAGCAATATCGAACGTGTCGAGCAGCTGGGTCTGGACCGAGGAAACCACGAAATCGTCGACCAGCACGGCAACCGGCGGCTCGAAATAGACGATGATCGACGTCTGGCCCACGCCACGCATCGCGAACGAAGCGGCGTTGAAATTGGTGATGGTATTTGCCGAAAAGTTCGGAACGAACGCGGCAAGGTCACCGATGTCGCGCGGGCTGGCCTGACGGATCAATTGGCTGTCGACCGCGGACACCGCCACCGGGGTCGTCTGCAGGTTCGACGCGCGACGCGTTGCCGTGACCACGATTTCATTGAGCCGCTCCGAGGTCAACTCATTCCCGCTTGCCTGGGCGGCCGCCCCCGCACCTTCATCCGCCGATCCGCTGTTTGCGAACGCCGGCGCCGTCATGGTCGCTGCAACGACCGCGCAAACGGCCGCAGACCAACGCAGATAACTGCTAGTCATCCCCTTCTCCTCATGTCCCGCCATGTTTGCGAGTTGTGCTCAGAATAACCGGAACAGGACACATTGCAAGCAGACATGTATGTTTTTTAGTGACACGCACGAAAGGGCCTTCTTGCCGCACCGCAGCATGCCGCGAACGCCGAAATCGCGCCCCATCCATACATTCATGATTGTTTTTCAAAGAAGCCCGCCTATCATGCGGGTGCGAATGGCCCGAAGAGGCTTTCGCGGGAGAATGTCAAATATGGCGGATCTTGAAGCACGGATCGCACGGCTCGAGGCCGAATCGCAGATTCGCCAGCTTGTGGCGCGTTACAGCTTCGACATCGACGACCGCCGGGTTGAGGCGGTGCGCACCCTTTTTGCCGAAGATGCGGTGCTGCGATCCTCCGACGGGGTGATGCAGGCCCGGGGCGTCGATGCGATCATGGCCCAGTTCGACGGCCGCTTTTCGGTGCTCGGCCCCGGCCACCATGTCATGCACGATATCCAGATCGACTTCGTCTCGGACGAAGAGGCGACCGGTCGCGTGTCAGGCCACGCCGAATTGTGGCGCAAGGGCCGGATGATGGTCGCCGCCATCCGCTATGCCGACCGCTATCGCAACACCGCCCGGGGCTGGAAGTTCGCCGAACGGGTGATCGGCTTTCTCTACTACGTGCCCGTCGAAGCCTATCCCGGCATTCTTGCCCGCAGCGATCGCAACCACGCGTACGACGCGCCGATGCCCGCCGATTTTCCGGAAAACCTGCCCGACTGGATCGCCTATCACCAGGCCAATGGCCAGACAGGGCAAGCCGGTTCCTGAATTCGCAAAGGAACGCATTCCATGCCTTTCAGCTTCATCTCACGTTTCCGCATCAGGCCCGAAAGCGAAGCCGAGTTCATCGATCTGGCCGCGCGGATGGAAGCGCTTGCGCCTGGCGAGCCCGGCACGCTCGGCTACAAGTTCTATCGTCTGGCCGAGACGGGCATGTTTGCGGTCTACGAAAGCTTTGTCGATGAAGCCGCGGACCGGGCGCACATGGAATACCCGCACAACAAACCGCTGATTGAGCGCATGATCGCCTGCATGGACGGGTCTTACTCGCGCGAGATCCTGTTCGACCTGACCTCCAAGGCAGAAGGCTGAACCGATGGCAGGAAAGAGCTTCATCGCGCAGTTGCGCACCCGGCCCGAGAAGCGCGACGAACTGATCGCGCTGCAGACCAAGCTGAAAAAGCTGGTGTTCGAACAGGAACCGGGTGCGCTGGTCTACGAACTGTTCCAGTCGGAAGAGGACCCCGACCTGTTCCAGTGCGTCGCAACCTTCCGCGACGAGGCCGCTTTCGACACGCACATGCACATCGACTTCCACGATCGCCTCGTGCCGCCAATTCTCGCGTGTCTTGCAGAAGACATGACGATCGCCTTCTACCGTTCGCTGAATTGACGGGAGCACCCGGATGATCACCCCCTTTCGCCGGATTGCAGCCTTATCCGGGCTTGCAGCCCTTGCGCTTTCGGTTGGCCTGAGCGCCGAGCCGCCCAAGCGGATCAAATCCACCGACGAATTCCAGGTTCACGACACCCCGCGAATCGATCCCGAAACGGCGCCCGGGCGCCCGCTCTTCGAACAGAACTGCGCGATGTGCCACATGGGCGGCGTGCCCAAGGCGCCTTCGCCCGCGTTTCTGGGAATGCTGGCGCCCGATGCCATCGTGACCGCACTGACCGACGGAGTCATGCGGTCCCAAGGCTCCGCGCTTACACCGCAGCAGAAGATCGAGGTCGCCGAATACCTGACCCGCACGCCTTATGCCTCGTACCGGCGGCCCGCCCCGCCGCCACGATGCGAAGGCGCCGCTGCGGCGTTCGACATGGCGGACACCCCCGCCCCCATTGGCTGGGGCCATGACAACCGCCGCTTCACACCCGCTGCCATTGCCGGCCTGACAAAGCGTGACGTGCCGAAACTGAAGCTCAAATGGGCATTCGCCTATCCGGCGGCCAACCACGCACGTTCCCAGCCGACGCTGGCCTGGGGCACGCTGTACGTCGGCAGCCAGGACGGTACCGTCTATGCCTTTGACCCCGACAGCGGTTGCGCCCGCTGGACCACGCGGCTCAGCGCCGAAGTGCGGACGGCCATCGTAACCGATGCGGCAACCAAGCGGCTCTATTTCGGAGACCTGCTGGGCAAGGTCCACGCGCTCGATTCCATGACCGGCAAGGAGATCTGGGCGCAGCGCATGAGCGACCATGCAGATGCCACCATTACCGGCACGCCGACTCTGGGCGGCGGCCTGCTGTATGTGCCGGTCTCCTCGCTTGAGGTGGTGCAACCGGGCAACCCGCACTATGCCTGCTGCACGTTCCGCGGGTCGGTGGTTGCGGTGGACCCGGCTACGGGCAGCGAAGTCTGGCGCGCATGGACCGCCGGCGAACCGAAGCTTCAGGGTCGCACAACCGAAGGTGCCCCGATCCTTGGCCCATCGGGCGCACCTGTGTGGAACAGCCCGACTTATGACGCCCGCACCAATCGCGTCTACTTTGGATCGGGCGAGAATTATTCGACGCCGGCAGACGACAATTCCGACGCGGTGTTCGCGGTCGATGCCCGCACCGGCAACCGCATCTGGCACACGCAGCTGACCATGGGCGATGCGTGGAATGTGGGATGCATGATCGGGCTGGGCTCCTGCCCCAAGGAAAACGGCCCGGACTAC
The DNA here is from genome assembly GCA_039804665.1 of Pseudomonadota bacterium. Taxonomy (GTDB): domain Bacteria; phylum Pseudomonadota; class Alphaproteobacteria; order Sphingomonadales; family Sphingomonadaceae; genus Novosphingobium. Next base: position 29,154 of record JBDLVU010000011.1, read on the forward strand.
GATGTCGCGGCGTCTCCCCTTCTCATCCAGACCGGCCCCGCCTCGCAGATGCTGGTGGTTGGACAGAAATCGGGACAGGCCTGGGGCCTCGATCCGGACAGCGGAAAAATCCGATGGATGACCCGCGTCGGCCACGGCGGGACGCAAGGCGGCGTGCACTTCGGCATGGCGGCAGAGGGCACCCGGGTATTCGTGCCGGTCAACGACATGGCCGATACCTACGATGGCCGGGTCTATGACGCGAAGCTGCGCGGCGCCGGGCTCCATGCGCTCGATGCCGCAACCGGCAAGGTGCTGTGGTTCGCCAAGGCGCCAGAACTGTGCAAGGATCGCCGGTTCTGCGACCCGGGCATGTCGTCGGCGGTCACGGCTATCCCGGGCGTTGTCTTCGGCGGCCATCTGGACGGTATGTTCCGCGCCTATGATTCCACCACCGGCCGGGTGCTGTGGCAGGTCGATACGACGCAGGGCGTCAAGGCGGTCGACGGCACGATGGTCAAGGGCGGCAGCATGAGCGGACCGGGCGCGGCCGTTTGGAAGGGCAAGGTCTTCGTCAACTCGGGCTACGGCATGTACAGCCACATGGCGGGCAACGCCCTGCTGGTTTACGACATCGCCCGGTAAAGTCCCGGGCAAATAGCCTGATCGTGCCGGAAACAGGAAGGGCGGGCGCCATTCAGCGCCCGCCCTTTTTTATTTTTACGCCCCGGAAATCACCCGCGTTTGCCCGGACGGGGCGGAGGTCGGATCGTTGTAATGATAGCGGCCCGCGTTGAAGTAGCGGTACTTCAGGCCGACGCCGCCGGCGGCGAACACGCCCCACGACGGACCCATGTCGAAATCGCCCAGTGCGTTGGCCATCAGCGAATCGACGCGTTTGTGGTCGGGAACAGGACGTCGGCGTCAGACATACGGACGCCGAAGCGCCCGGAACGGCGCAGCCGACGATTGCCGCAAAGGTCCTGCCATGCGACGTCGAGGAACCTGCGGCCCGCTGTACACGCCGGGGAAATATTTTCACGGATTGCGGAATAAGTCGCCATCCGGTCCGTTTTCAGCATGGAGGGAGTATGTCCGCAGTCGAACGCGATCCGGCGCTGGCGCGGATACACGCCCGTCTGGTGGTGTTCCTGCCCCGGTTGCGGCGCTTCTGCCACGGCCTGGCGGGGAATGCCGACCAGGGTGACGACCTGTTGCAGGCCGCTGTCGAACGGGCGCTGAGCCGGATCGACCAGTGGCAGGAAGGCACGAGCCTGGAGAATTGGATGTTCCGTCTGGCGAGCAATCTCAACATCGACCGGGCCCGCGCGCTGAAAGTGCGCGGCATCCCGGTGGCGATCGAGGAAGCCCACGATCTGGCGGGCGAGGACGCGCTGGCGCGGCTGGAATTCCGTCGGAGCTGGAAGCGGTGCAGGCCGCGCTGGCCGCGATGCCGGTGGACCTGCGCGCGGTGATGGCGGCCGTCACGCTGGACGGGCGCAGCTACCGCGAAACCGCCGATATCCTGGAAATACCCATCGGCACGGTGATGAGCCGCCTGTCGCGCGCGCGGCAGTTTGTCGAAGCGCATGTCAACCGCTGTGCAACTCCGTCGCAGGCAAGGAAAAGCGTGCAATGATCGTCACCGACCACCAGCTGTCCGCATGGCTGAGCGGCAGCCTGACCCCGGATGAAGCCGCGCGGATCGCCGCCGCCGTGGAGGCGGATCCGGTGCTGTCCGCGCGCGCCGAACGATTGGGGCAGCTCGACGATCTGGTGCGGCAGGCCGTGCCGCTGCAAGACGGCGTGCCCGATGCCCTGCTGGCGCGGCTGGGCCTTGCCCCGGCTGAACGGCCTGCGGACGTGACCGATATTGCCGATGCCCGCCAGAAGCGCGCGGCAACCGTGGCCGAGCGCCGCCGTCCAACGCAAATCTGGCGCATCGCCGCGCAGGTGGCGCTTGTCGCCGGGATCGGGCTTGCCGCCATGCAGTTCCTGCCAGACCGCGCGCCGCAGCAGCCGCAGGACGCGTATCGCGCGCTGTCCGACGAACGTGCCCCGCGTATCGATGCAGACGCGCTGGTGCTGTTCGCGTCAGGAACGACGGCGGATCAGGCGCGCGCCATCGTGCTGGCCGCAGGCGGCAGCGTGGTGGGTTCGCCGACCGAGACCGGTGCGATCCGGGTCAAGGCTGGCGCGGACCGCGACGACATGCTGGCGCGGCTGCGCGCGCGGCCGGAAGTGACAATGGCCGAATCGCTCGATGCGGGGCGGCCATGACCGCCAGCTCGCGCAGCCTGCTGGGCGCGGTGTGCGCCGGCCTGCTGGCCCTGATCGCGCCGCACGCCGTGCTTGCCGCCGACGCGGTTGAAGGACCGCAGCAAGTACTCGTCATGCTCAGGCTTGGCGCGGATCATTTTCGCGCGGGCAGCGACTATGGCGGCGATTATGGCGACCAGATGGGTGAAAAGGCCCGCGCGCGGCTGGCGCGCAAGGTGGCGCGTGAACACCATCTGCTGCTCGACGAACGCTGGGCCATGCCGCTGATCGGCGTCGACTGCGTGCTGATGACGATCCCTGATGCACGCAGCGCGGAGATGGTGGCCGACGAACTCTCGCACGCGCCGGGCGTGTCATGGTCGCAGCCGCTCAACCGGTTCGAGGCGCAGGCCGCAGCGCCGCTCGGGCCGGCCACGTATAACGACCGCCTCTATCGCGCGCAGCCCGCCTCGGCGCGCTGGCATCTGGCCGCGCTGCATCAGGTCTCGACCGGACGCGGCGTGACAATCGCGGTTGTCGACAGCCAGATCGACCGCACGCATCCGGACCTTGCCGGGCAGGTGATCGACACGCTGGATTTCGCGCCAGTGCCTGCCGCGCCGGGCGGGGAAAGCCACGGCACGGGCGTCGCCGGGATCATCGCCGCACATGCCGGCAATGGCGTCGGCATCGCCGGGGTGGCGCCGGGGGCGCGCATCCTGGGCCTGCGCGCCTGCGTGGAACGCAGCCCCACGCGCACCACCTGCGACAGCCTGAGCCTGGCCAAGGCGATCAACACCGCGATCACGCGCCGCGCCGACGTGATCAACCTCAGCCTGTCGGGGCCGGCCGACCGCCTGCTCGCCGCGCTGGTCGGCGTGGCACTGGCGCGTGGCACGGCGGTTGTCGCGGCAATCGATCCTGCACGGCCGCAGGCGAGCTTTCCCGCGATGCTGCCCGGGGTGATCCCGGTGACCGATGATCGCTTGTCATCGCGTGAGGCGGCCGTCTACATTGCTCCCGGCCGGGACGTTCCGACGACGGAACCGGAGGGGAAATGGGATCTGGTCAACGGCAGTTCGTTTGCTGCAGCGCATGTCAGCGGCCTTGCCGCGCTGGTGCGGCAAGTATCGCGCGGGCGCGCGGGATCGGTGGCGCTGGCCCTTGGCCCGCGCGGGATGGTCGACGCCTGCGCCACGCTCGCCCGGGTTTCCACGCTTGACGCACGGGCTTGCGCCAGTCGCTAGGGTTGCGGCTGCGCTGGCGCTTGGCGCCGCACTTCCTGCGCAGGCGCAAGTGGCGGGCAACCTCGCCATTGCCAGCAACGAGCTATTCCGGGGCGACAGCCTCAGTGATGAAAGCCCCGTGCTGCGCGGCGCGCTCAGCATCGACCTTCCCGCCGGTTTCTTCGCCGGCGGCAGCCTGAGCCTTGCACAGCGTGAAGCCGGCGTGCGCGCCATTGCATCCAGCCAGTACGCAGGATGGGCCGTGCGAACGGGTCAGGTTTCGATCGAGGCCGGCGCCATTCACCGCCATTACACGCTGATTGTCGATCACGATTATCGCCCCGATTATGTCGAGGTCTTTGCCGGGGTCAGCGGGGGCAAGGCCCGCCTGAGGCTGAGCGTTTCACCCGATTACCTGCGCAGCGGCCGTGTCTCGTACTATGGCGATGCCGGCATTCGCCTGTTCCGCCTGCGCGGCGTGGCGTTCGATGGCCACGCAGGGCTGTCGCTGATCCCCGATGGCGCGCGCGCCAACCGGTTGGTGCCTTACGTGGACGCCAGCGTGGACGCCAGCCGCCCGCTCGGTCCCTTCACTGTCACGGCCACGCTCGCCTGGACAAACTACCCGGTATTCAGCGCCAGCAACGGCCCGCGCTTTGCCGCCAGCATCGGCAAGTCATTCTGAAGCCACGTGAAGTTTGCGATTGGCGGTAACTTCGCGGCAAGTTTCGACGATTATGGTCCGAAATGACCGGATTCGGCGCGAGCCCGGTCGCACGGGGCATTTCGCGCTGGGGGAACGGGCTTTGGCTCAGGATGACGACCTGCCCGATGACCGGGCGGAGCAGCAGGAAACCAGCGGTGCCGAACAGCGCTCCACACCGCGCTTCACGCTGCTGATTCGCGTTGCCAAGCTGATTGCCGACGATGCCGAGTTCCTGTGCATCATCCGCGATGCCTCGGGCGGGGGCGTGAAAGTCCGCCTGTTTTCGCCAATACCGGCCCACGCCACGCTGGCGCTGGAACTGGCCAACGGCGATCGCCTGCCCGCCGAAATGGTGTGGCAGGAGGAGGATTACGCCGGCCTTCGCTTTACCGATCCGGTGCCGGTCGAGCGGCTCGTGGACGAACGCAGCGGCGGCTCCGGCCGCCGGCAGGTGCGACTGCGCATCGCGCTGGACGCCGTGCTGCATTCGGGCCGCGAAGCGGTCCGCATCGCGTTCCAGGACATTTCGCAACAGGGTGCGCGCATCACCTGTGAAAAATGGCTGCTGATGAACGAACTGGTCCGGCTGGAAACCGGGGTTACCCCGGCGGTCTTTGCCAAGGTCCGCTGGCGGCAGCATCCCAATTACGGGCTGGTGTTCGAACAGACCTTCAAGCTTGACGAGCTGGCAAGGATTTCCGCGCCGCTCACGCTAACCGGCACAACCGACATATCACGAAGGGCCGGCTGATCACCGGCCCTTTTGCTGCCAAAGCCCTACCGGGAGGGCACGCACTTTTTCGCCGATCCACGGCACGGCGTTAACCTTGCCTTATCCAATTTCCTTCATCCCCGGCTCACCACGAAACCGCTTTGACGGGGGCATGTAATGGTTAACGGGTTCGGCGCCGCGCAGACGGGAAGCCACGAATATGACGTCGACGTCGCCATCATCGGCGCTGGCCCTGCCGGTCTGACCGCCGGTTACCTGCTGTCCAGGCAGGGCCTGCGCGTGGCGATCATCGAAAAGGACACGCGCTACGTCGGCGGGATCAGCCGCACGGTCGAGCACGAAGGCTATCGTTTCGACATCGGCGGCCACCGCTTCTTCTCGAAGAGCCAGCAGGTCGTGGATCTGTGGAACGAGATCCTTCCCGACGATTTCATCCAGCGCCCGCGCATGAGCCGGATCTATTACGAGGGCCGGTTCTATTCCTATCCGCTGCGCGCGTTCGAAGCGCTGCGCAACCTCGGCATCTGGCGCTCCACCACCTGCATGGTCAGCTATGGCTTGTCCAAGCTGTTCCCGATCAAGGAGGTGCGCAGCTTCGAGGACTGGACCAGCAACCAGTTCGGCAAGAAGCTCTATTCGATCTTCTTCAAGACCTACACCGAGAAGGTCTGGGGCATGCCCTGCAACGAAATGAGCGCGGACTGGGCGGCGCAGCGCATCAAGGGGCTGTCGCTTGGCGCGGCGGTGTTCGATGGGCTCAAGCGCAGCCTCGGCCTCAACAAGCGCCCGAACGACGGCATGGCCACCAAGACCCTGCTTGAAGCCTTTCGCTATCCCCGCCTTGGGCCCGGCATGATGTGGGACGCCGCGCGCGACAAGGTCGTCGCCGCCGGCAGCCACGTGCTGATGGGCCACGCGATGAAGCAGCTGGCCAGCGACGGCCAGGGCGGCTGGCGTCTTTCGGCAACCCGTGCCGATGGTGGCGAAACGTGGGAGCCACGCAACAACGGGTTGCAGTCAGGCCACGCCTATTGCCTGCTGGTCCAGCATGTGGGCGACCAGACAATCCTGAACCTCGGCACCGAGCCGGTCATGTTCTACCGCAGCTTCGACCTCGGCAAGAGCTGGACGGCCTATCCCAGCTGCCTTGACGTGGAAGGCAAGGAACACTGGATTTTCCCGCGCGCGCTGCCGCACATCAAGCATGTGGCGTCGCATCCGTCGCAGCCCGATACGATCTATATCTGCATCGAGCAGGGCGATCTGCTGCGCACGCGCGATGGCGGCAAGACTTGGGAGCAGATCGACTCGATGACCGCTCCGGACGACAAGTTCCGCCGCGATCAGCACCGCATTACGTTTTATCGCGACAATACGGACGAGATTTTCTTCACCACCGGCATTGGGCTGTATCACACCACCGATGCGGGCAAGAGCTGGGAGAGGTTGACCGATACCAACCATCCTTGCGCCTATCCCGACCCGTTCTTCGTGCACCCGCGCAAGGACAAGCTGTTCATGGTGGGCGCGGGCATGAACCCGAATCCGAACTGGGGCGCGCAAGGCACCGCCTTCCCGCTGTTCATGGTCAGCACCGATCACGGCAAGACATGGGAAAAGGCGATGACCGGCATGATCGAGCCGGTGCCGGGCAACCTGGAGGTGGCCGCCATGCACGATTCCGAGGAGGGCGGGCTGGAACTCTATACCGGCTCTGCCTGTGGCGAATTGTACATGAGCCGCGACGAGGCAGCGACCTGGCAGCCGGTGTCGCGTGAATTGCCGCCTATGTCGAAGGGGCCGCACTTCCGGCACTTCCTCTCGCCCGAAGATCGCGAAGCCTACGAGAACCGGTTGCGCGCCATGAACGCGTTTGCCTGATCGCGCCGGTCGGGGTGCTGCGGGCGTCCCGGCACGAGCGCAACGGGAGGGGAGATGAACTTGATTGATACGCACGCCCATCTTGTGACGGGCGATATCGCCGCTTACCCGACGTCGCCGCCTTCGGGCGCGCTCAATCCGGGCGATCTCGACAATCCGATGCCTGTCGAGCGCCTGCTCGCCGAAATGGATGCCAGCGGCGTGGAGAAGGCAGTGCTGGTGCAGCGCGGGTCGATCTACGGCTTCGACAGTTCCTATGTCTGCGATAGCGCCGCGCGCTTTCCCGATCGGCTGGTGGCGGTGTGTTCGATTGACGCCACCGCGCCGGACGGCGCCAACCGCATGGTCCACTGGGTCGATCAGCGCGGGGCGGTGGGCATACGCCTGATGGAACTGGTCAAGGGCATGGACATCGGCTGGCTTGATGGTCCGGTCGCGCGGCCCGTATGGGAAGAAGCCGCGCGGCTCGGCGCCCCGGTGTGCGTGCACTTCTTTCCTTGGAACCGCGTCGAGGGGCTGACCCGACTGGCCGGGATCCTGCGGGATATTCCCGGCCTTTCGGTTGTCATCGACCATTTCGGTGCGATCCGCAGCGATGCCGGCGCGCCCGATCACGGGGTGGACGATCTGCTCGCTGGCGTGGCGGCGCATGAAGGCGTCAGCGTAAAATACACCACCATCCCGCTGGGGCGGCTGGCTGCGGCGGGCATCGATGCTCGCCCCGTGGTGCGCCGCGTGGCCGACCTGTTCGGCACGGATCGCATGATGTGGGGCAGCGACATCACGCAGTCGCCCGGTACGTATGCCGAGATGGTCGAACTGGGCCTTCGCTCGGTGGAAGGAATGACGGATGCGGAGCGGGAAGCGGTGCTTTCGGGCACGGCACGCCGCGTCTATGGCAGGGGATGGAAGTGACTATGCGCCGGATTGCCACCGAAGAAGCCTTCGTCATTCCCGAAGTTCTGCGCCCGATGCTCGATCGCGCGGCCAGCGAGGCCTATGACGCGGACCTGTTTTTCTGGAGCAAGGCGGCCGATGGCTCGCCGCTCCAGCGCCGTCTCCTCGATCTGAGCGAGGAACGGCTTGCGATCATGGATGAAACCGGCGTGGATGTACAGGTGATCTCGCTTGCTTCCACCGGCGTGCAGATGTTCGACGCGGCCGAAGGCACCGCGCTGGCCCGTCTGGCCAACGATGTGCTGGCCGATGCCATGCGCGCGCATCCCACGCGCTATGCTGGTCTGGCCAGCTTTGCCCCGCAGGATCCGGCGGGTGCCGCCCGCGAGATCGAGCGCGCGATGACGCAGCTCGGCTTTAACGGCGTGATCGTCAATTCGCATACCAATGGCGATTATCTGGATCAGGAGCGGTACTGGCCGATCCTGGAAGCGTGCGAGGCCTGCGATGCCCCGCTCTATATCCATCCTCGCGCGCCATCGCCGCAGATGATCGCCGCCTATGCACCCTATACGCTGGAACATGCGATCTGGGGCTTCCAGGCGGAAACGTCGCTGCACGCGCTGCGCCTGATCGTGGGCGGGCTGTTCGACCGCTTCCCCCGGCTGAAGATTGTCCTGGGCCATGGGGGCGAGGGGCTGCATTACTGGTTGCCGCGCATTGACGCCATGCACGCCAATTTCAAGGCACCTGAAGGCAGTCGTCCTGCGCTGCAGATGGCGCCGAGTGATTATATCCGCCGCAACTTCGCCATCACCACCAGCGGTATGAACTGGGGGCCATCGGTCCGCTTTGCCATCGATGCGCTGGGCGCGGACAAGGTCATGTTCGCTATCGATTACCCCTTCGTCGATAGCGGCATGTCGGTGCGCCAGATGGACGAGATTGACATTTCGGCCGAGGACAAGGCGGCGATCTATCACGGCAACGCCGAACGCATCTTCAAGATTGCCCCGCGTACCTGAGGTTTCGGCCTTCCTCTCCTTGGCCTCTCCTCTTGTGCGCGGTGTCAAAAAGGCCGCCTTCCGTCATCCGGAAGGCGGCCTTGATCTTTTGCGCAAGGTCAGGCCGCGCCGGGGATCTGGTGGCGGATCATCGCCACCGCCACGAAGGCAATGGCCAGCGCCCCGGCGATCAGCAGGAAATAGCCGCCCGCGCCACCCATTCCGAGCGCGACGACACCGGCCCAGGAACTGGCGATCGCGCCCACGCGGCCGGCGGCGGCTGCCGCGCCCACGCCCGTCCCGCGTGCGTGATCGGGGTAGATGAAGGCGGAAAAGGTATAAAGGCCGTTGAGCAGCCCGGCCGTAAAGAAGCCGATCAGCGCCAGCAGCGCGAAGATCACGGCCAGACTGTCCACCTTGCCGTGTACCACCAGGCCGGTCACCGTTGCCGCTACGATGCCGCCCGCCGCCAGGCCAAGCACCGTGCCGCGCGATCCCCATTCGCGGATCATCCAGCCGCTGGCCACACCGCCGACGATGCCGCCGAACGAAAGCGCGGTCATGCCCAGGCTGGTCAGCGAAAGGGCAAAGCCCAGCGCCGCCAGCATGGCCGGAACCCAGCTGAACATCGCGTAGTTGGCCAGCAGGCAGAAGAAGAAGGCGATCCACAGGGCGATCGTGCTTGGCCCCACGCCATCGGCAAACAGCGTGTCCAGGCTGAGGCGACCGGTGGCGGGCTTGCCCGTGGCAGGGCCGGCCATGATCGGTCCTTCGCCCAAAGTCAGGCCGCAGCGCGCGGCGATCTTGCGCAGGCGTTGGTGGCAGCCGGGTCGGTTGGCCAGATGGATCGGGGATTCGGGCAGGCCCATCGCCAGCACCAGCGCCACGGCCACGGCCACGCCGCCCAGCACGTGGAACAGGCCCTGCCATCCGGCGGCGGGGATCACCACGGCGCCGATCATGCCGGCCATCATCGCGCCTACGGCGATGAAGGTCATGCCGATGGCCAGCGCAACGGCGCGCTGGCTGCGCGGGGCATATTCAGCGATCAACGCGGCCCCGTTGGGGATCATCGCGCCGATGAACAGCCCGTCCGCCAGGCGCAGCCAAAGCAGGTCGTGCAGCGATCCGGCCCAGCCTTGCGCAAAGGTCAACACGCCGAACACCGCCACGCTGCCCACCATCATCGGCCGCCGGCCGATCCGGTCGCCCAGCACGCCGCCACCGACCGCGCCCATCGTCAGGCCCAGCAGGCCGATCGCTGCGACCGGGGCAAAGGCTTCGCGCGGAAGGCCCCAGGCCTTCATCAGCACCGGCACGGCCAACCCCAGCGACTGGTTTGCGATCCCGTCGACCAGATAGGCGAGCGAGAGCAGGGCCAGCACGCCTTTCTGCCACCCGCTCCATGGCGCGTCGGCCAGCATGGCGGCCACGTTCACGCCTTCTTGTTCGGTCTCACCCATGATCTCGTTTCTCTTCGTTCTGGCGAAAAAAATATCTGCAAAGCGGCGGTCAGGCGGCCGGCTGCGGTGGTGCGGCTGCGGCGGATGGGGTCACCAACAGCCGGATGGAAAGCGCCGCGCCGACAAGGCAGGTCGCAATCACGATGCACAGCGCGCTGGCGCTACCGTCAGAAAGCATGCCCACGCACCACGAAGCAAGCGCGCCTGCGGCAAAGGTGGCGGCCCCGAACAGCGCGGCGGCTGATCCCGCACGCAGCGGATCGACCGCGAGCCCGCCCGCCATCGTGTTGGACTGGACCGGGGAGACGCTGCCCACCATCACGAACAGCAGCACCGAAAGCACCGGCAGGCCGCCGATGCCGGTCGCCGCAAACGCCGTGAACAGCGCGGCCATGATCAGTGCGTTGCGTCCTGAAGCGGCCAGCAGTGCGGCGATCGAATGCTTGCGCAGCAGCGCCCGGTTGAGCTGGCTGGCGCCGACCAGTGCCACCGAATTGATGCCGAACACCACGCTGAAACCCGCCGGGCTCAGGGCATAATGGCCCACCAGCACCAGCGAGGAATTGGCGACATAGGCAAAGAACCCGGCGCTATTGAACATCGCGGCCAGCAAGTATCCCAGCAGTGCGCGCTGGCGCAGCAGCGCGTTATAGGCGGCAAAGGGTCGTTCTTGCCTGGCCTTGGCTGCAGTTTCGGCCGAGCGGCTTTCCCCCATGCCCAGCGTGGCTCCGCCCAGCAGCACCACACCGAATACGGCCATCACGCCGAAGATCGCGCGCCAGCTGGCAAAGTGGATCACGCCCGCGCCCAGCATCGGCGCCAGCACGGGGGCTAGCCCGCCGATCAGCGCCAGCAGCGAAAAGAAGCGCGCGCTTTCGGTGGCGTCCAGCCGGTCGCGCACGATGGCACGGCCGGAAACCATCACGCTGCATGCGCCCAGCGCCTGCGCCAGCCTGGCCAGCAACAAGAGCGCGAACTCGCCGGTCGTGGCTGCCACCACGCTGGCCAGCGCAAACAGGGCAAGCCCGGTCAGGAAGACCGGACGACGGCCCAGCCGGTCAGACAGGGGGCCGGACACGAGCTGGCCACCCGCCACACCGAACAGGAACACCGCGATGCTTTGTCCCGCCGTTTCGAAACTGACGCCCAGATCGCGCGCCAGCGGCGGCATAGCCGGCAGGTACATGTCGATGGCCAGCGGCGCCAGCGCCGCGAATCCGGCCAGCAACGCGGTTTCTGTCCGCTTCAGCACCTGTTCTCCCCCTTTTGCATTTGCCTTGCTTGTAAATATCGGTAACCTGTTTTGACTAACAATGCTAGCCCCGGACTGGTTTCATGATCCTGCCAAAGACCTGCCGTGCAGCGGTGAAGACCGATATCGAAGTGACTGAAATCCGGGAGTTCGAGCTGCCCCGGATTGGTGATGACGATGGCCTTTTGCGCGTGGAATCCTCGGGCGTGGGCGGCAGCGATCCGGAAATGTACCGCAAGCCTGATTCCGCGCCCTGCATCATGGGCCACGAAAACGTCGGCACCGTTGCCGGGCTCGGCAGCGCGGCGGCACGGCGCTGGGGCCTGAAGGTGGGGGATCGCATCGCGCTGCACGAATATCTGCCGTGCTGGCACTGTGACTGGTGTCGCCAGGGCGATTATCGTCTTTGCATGGAGGCCGATTTCTTCAACGTGAAGGACCGCTTTAACACGCTGCGCTATGGCACTTGCAACGCCGGCATCGCGCCGCACCTTTGGGGCGGCTTTGCGGAATACATGTATCTGGCGCCCAACGCGGTGATCCATCGCGTGCCTGATGGCATGGATGCGCGCCATGCCACGCTGGCCGTACCCTTGGGCAACGGCGTGCAGTGGGCCGTGCTGGATGGCGGCGCAGGCATAGGCAAGACCGTGCTGGTGTTCGGCCCCGGCCAGCAGGGCCTCGGCTGCGCGCTGGCGGCCAAGGCTGCGGGCGCCTTGTGCGTGATCATTGCCGGGCAGACGCGCGATCGCGCCCGGCTCGATCTTTCGCTGGAACTGGGCGCTGATATTGCGGTGGATGTTCAGCAGGAGGACCTTGCCCGCGTGGTCATGGCCGCCACCGGCGGCAAGGGCGTGGATGTGGTGGTGGACACCACCGGCGATCCCGATGGCAGCATCGCCCAGCAGGCCATCGCGCTTTCGGCCAAGGGGGCATGGCTCAGTCTGAACGGGTTGGGCGCCAGTGTGCCGCTGAACGAGATCAAGAAGCGCTACCTGACGGTGCGCGCGCCGCGCGGGCACAGCTATCGCGCGGTGCAGACAGCGCTGGAACTGGTGGCTTGCGGCCGCTGGCCCGTCGACAAGCTGTGCAGCCACGATTTCGGCCTGGATGGCGTGCACGATGCCGTGCTCGCCACCGCAGGGCGCAAGATCGAGGGCGCGATTCACGTGACCGTCAGTCCCTGGAAAACCTGATCAGCCGGTCACCTTGGCTATGTCCACCAGGCGCGTTTCCGGTCGCGCGCCATAGTGGCTGATCACTTCGGCCGCAGCGATGGCGCCCAGCGTGCCGCACCGTGCGAGGGGCATGTCGCGGCACAGGCCGAACAGCACGCCTGCGGCATAAAGGTCGCCCGCGCCAGTGGTATCGACCACGCGGTCGACCGGTGCAGCGGGCACTTCCATGCGGCCTGAACCCTGCACCAGCAGCGCCCCCTGGCGCCCAGCGTGATCGCGGCGATGCCGGCATGGGCTGCCAGTTCGTCTGCCGCTTCGGCCAGCGACAGGCCGGGCAGCAGGGCTTCCACTTCAGCTTCGTTGGCAAACAGCACGTCCACGTGGTCGCGGATCAGCGCCATGAATTCATCACGGTAGCGGTGCACGCAAAAGCTGTCGGACAGCGAAAGCGCCACCTTGCGCCCCGCGCCGCGGGCAATGCCGGCTGCCTTGCGGAACGCGTCCCTGGCGTGCGGCGGATCGAACAGATAGCCTTCGAGGTAGGTGATCCGGGCAGACGCGACCAGCGCGGGGTCGATATCGTCAGGGCCAAGATCGACGCATGCGCCAAGGTGCGTGTTCATGGTGCGCTGGGCATCGGGCGTGACCAGCACGAGGCAGCGCGCGGTGGCCGCGCCCCCGGTTGAAGGTGGCGTGCAATAGGTGACGCCCAGCGCCTTGAGGTCGTGGGCGAAAATACGGCCGAACTCGTCGTCGCGTACCTTTCCCAAAAACGCGGCGCGGCCACCGAACGAAGCCACCCCGGCGATGGTGTTCGCGGCCGATCCGCCGGATGCTTCCACTGCGCTGCCCATGGCGGCATAGATGGCGTGTGCGCGCTCCTCGTCCACCAGTGCCATGCCACCCTTTGCCATGCCTTGTTCGGCCAGAAAGGCGTCGTCGGTCTGGGCCAGGATGTCGACAATGGCATTGCCGACGCCGAGCACGTCATGGGGTGCGGTCATGGAAATCCTCATGGATAAGAAAAGGGGAAAGGGGGCGCTCTGTCCGGCGGATGCGCCCCCCGTAGTACTCAATACCGGTAATGGTCCGGCTTGAACGGCCCCTGCTGGCCGACACCGATATAGCTGGCCTGCTTGTCGGAAAGCTTGGTCAGCTTCACGCCCAGCTTGTCGAGGTGCAGCGCTGCCACCTTCTCGTCGAGGTGCTTGGGCAGCACGTAGACGCGGTTCTCATACTCGGCGTTCTTGGTGAACAGCTCGATCTGCGCCAGCGTCTGGTTGGTGAAGCTGGCCGACATGACGAAGCTCGGATGGCCGGTGGCGCAACCAAGGTTCACCAGGCGGCCCTTGGCCAGCACGATGATCTGCTTGCCATCGGGGAACTCCACCAGGTCGGTGCCCGGCTTCACCTCGGTCCACTTGTAGTTGTCGAGCGCGGCGATC
>JBDLVU010000012.1:0-47583 GCA_039804665.1 Pseudomonadota bacterium
GTCGCCACCCGCTACGACAAGCTGGCTGAGAACTTCCTCGCCATGGTCCAACTCGCTTCAATGCGTCTGTGGCTTCGTGTTTATGAGTCTACAGCCTAGATTTGTTCCCGTCGTGTAAGATGACTGCGGGCTTGCGAGGAGAACGATTGAACTTGCTATTTCCAGAGGAGAACCAAATCTTCCTAGCACGAATTTCGCACTCGTTTCCGAGCATAATTCCGGTGTCGCCGCCTTGATCGCCTCCCAATTTCCACTTGGGAAGGAAATTGGTCCCGATCTCGGACCACTCGGCATGGCGCAATTCACCTGGGTGAACGAAAACCAGTGCCGCCAATTGCAGGGCAAGGCGTGTCACCGGGTGGCGATCATAGCCGTCGATCGCGCGCAGCAGTTCCCCGGCCTTGCGCGGATCAAGAATAGCGGCGTGGTGCTTCGACTTGTGGCTGGTCAATGCCCCCGGGTAGGGGCACTCTATGGCGGTGCAATGCGGGCTAATCAGCAAGGATATGCTGAGGAAATTCCGGGTTTATAAAGGGTAATCCAGTCTAATCCGGATGAGGCGATGGTGCCCGGGGACGGAGTCGAACCGCCGACACCGTGATTTTCAGTCACGTGCTCTACCAGCTGAGCTACCCGGGCATCGCCGCTGCGGCGGGGTGCAAAAGCGCCCGGCCGGCAATGGAAGCGCGCCTATGGCGAAGCGGGCGCGGCTTGTCCAGCCCCCCGCGTGATTTTTTCAATCGCCATCATCGATGTCTGCGGGAGGGCCGGGAACGGCGTAGCCATCCTCGAGCCAGCGCACCAGATCGCGGTCGCGGCATCGGGTGGAACAGAACGGGCTGTGTGCTTCGCTGCGGGGCTTGCCGCAGATCGGGCAGCGGCGGACGCGCGGGGGAGGATCCTGGCTCATGCCGCTACCGCCTGCGCGAATCCGGCGTAAAGGGCAAGGCCGGCCTCCTCGTTCCAACGCACGATGCGGCCGGTGCGGCGGACCAGCTCCGCTTCCCATTCGGGAAGCAGGGCGCGGCGCACGGCCGGTGCGGCGGTAAGCAAAAGCGCGCCCGTTTCGCCCACGTGTTCGGCCTGGCGCAGCAACGCGCGCGCGGCAGTGGCGGCGGGCCGGCGGGCGAAGCGCGCCACCAGCGAGGGGCCTTCCAGCCGCGAGACGAGCTGGACGAAGCCGAAGCCGTTCACGGCGGTGCGTTCGCCCTTCCAGCCCGCCAGCGCGGTTTCCAGCGCAGCGTCGACCGCCTGCCGATCCGCCTTGGTGGGCAGGGTGGGGAAATCGACGCCAACCGAGCCGGCAATGTCGAGCCGGGCAAGCGCGCCGACCACGGCCGGCACAGCGGCAAGTGCCAGCGGGGTAACCGGCGGTGGGCCGTCGATGTCGATCAGGGTCATCGCCGGAGTGGGGCTGATGGTGAGCGTGCCGCCGGGAAAAGCGACCTCGCCGGTCATCGCTTCTTCGACGAGGTCGGCCCAGCCGGCGCGGTCGAAGCTGCGATCGGTTGGCAGCAGGACCCGGACGGGATGGCCGGTGGCGCGCAACGTCTCGGCAAGGTCAGGCACGCGCGGCGCTTCGCCGGGGGCGGGTTTCACGTGTGCGAGCTTTGTTCGGCCGCGTTCGGCAATGGCGGCACGGGTCACCCGGACCGGGAACGGAGCCCCTTCGGCAAGGGCCGGGTCCAGCCCGTCGATCAGTGCAATGGCGCCGCCTGGTAGGCGCACCGCGCCGCGCCGGGTGCCGGGCACGCGCGTGGCAAGGCGTGCCTCCAGCACGGTGCCGGCGCGCAAGTCGTCGTCCCAGACCACCCGCGCGGCAAGGATTCCGTCGTCATGAACGAGGATGGCGCGGGTCTCTCCGATCCCGCGCTCGATGAGCCATTCAGGCAAGCTGAACTCCAGCCGCCAGCAGCAGGCGGCGGGTCTCGAACAGCGGCAGGCCTACGACCCCTGAATGGCTACCCGAAAGCCATGCGCAAAACGCTTCGGCATGGCCTTGTATGGCATAGCCGCCGGCTTTGCCGTGCCATTCTCCACTGGCGACGTAGGCTTCGACCTCGGCATCCGACAGGCGCTTGAACCGCAGGATGGTTTCGGACAACGCCTGGCGCAACGTGCCATCGGGCGAGAGCACGGCGACGGCGGAATAGACGCGGTGGCGACGGCCCGAGAGCAGCGCAAGGCAGGCGCGCGCGGTGGCTTCGTCCTCTGCCTTGGGCAGGATGCGGCGTCCGGCACCGACCACGGTATCGCCTGCAAGGATGATCGCATCGGGGCGCAGCGCGGCGGCGGCGCGCGCTTTTTCGGCGGCAAGGCGTACCGCGTGGGCGCGCGGGGTTTCGCCCTTAAGCGGCGATTCGTCGATATCGGGGGCGAGTACGCCGTCGGCCGTGGCCCCCGTCCTTGCGAGCAGCTCGCGGCGGCGGGGGCTGGCGGAAGCGAGGATCAGCGGGGCGCGTGCGGCGACAGGGCTGGCAGCGGCCACGGATGCGATCAGAATGAGCCGGGCCCGCCGCGACCGGGCATGAAGCGGTAGGTGATGCGGCCCTTGGTCAGGTCATAGGGCGTCAGTTCAACCAGCACTTCATCGCCCACGAGGACGCGAATGCGGTTCTTGCGCATCTTGCCTGCGGTGTGGCCCAGAATCTCGTGATCGTTTTCCAGGCGGACGCGGAACATGGCGTTAGGCAGCAGTTCCACGACCGTGCCGCGCATCTCGAGGAGTTCTTCTTTCGCCATCGGCGGGGTCGATTGCCTTCGTCTGGGTGCGCGAACGCACGGGAAAGGAAACGGGACCGCCTCCATTCCGGATTGGTGAATTGCGCGCGCATAGCCGTGCGCGCGAAAAAAGAAAAGGGCCCGTTTTACGCGTCAAACGACGTTGTGCATTGCGACAAAGTGATACCATTCGATGATTGTCCAGACGGGACCGCCTTTGCCATCAAGGCGTTGGGGAGCGGTGAAAGCAAGGGCGAGCCGTGCCCTTCGGTCAAGGTGATTGATGGACGTGATGGACCCGAGACTGCGCCGCGTGCCCGTGTTTTCCTGCCTGCTGCTGGCGGCGACGCCCGTTCTTGCCCAGACGCCGCCCGCCGACCCACAAGACGCGGCCGGTGCGGCGACGAGCGTGGAGGGCATCACGATCCCCACGGATACCAATGGAGACGGCGTGGATGACGAAGGAGAGATCCTGGTTGTTGCCACGCGCATGAAGGGGCAAGTGACGAGCGCCCAGCCGCCGATCGTGACGCTGGATGAGGAAGATATCGCGTCTTACGGCGCGTCGTCGTTGCAGGACCTGTTGTCGTTGCTGGCGCCACAGACCGGATCGGGCCGAGGGCGCGGTAGCGATGGCGCGCCGGTGGTGTTGCTGAATGGAATGCGCATCTCCGGCTTTCGCGAAATCCATTCGCTGCCGCCAGAGGCGATCCGCCGGGTGGAAGTGCTGCCCGAGGAAGTGGCTCTGAAGTACGGCTACCGGCCGGACCAGCGGGTGGTAAACTTCATCCTGAAGGATCATTTCCGCAGCTTTGGCACCGAAACCGAAGTGAACCTGCCGGGCAGCGGCGGCTATAGCGATGTGCGCGAAGAAGCCACGCTGGCGCGGATCGACATGGGCGCGCGGCTGAACGTGACGGGCACCTATGAAACGCAATCGCCCCTTACCGAGGCCGAGCGCGGGATCGTGCAGCCGGCGGGCAGCGATCCCGCGGCGGCGGCCTATCGCACGCTGTTGGCACAGACGCGTTCGGCGGCGCTCAACGCGACGTGGGCAAAGCCGCTGGCAGGCGGTGCCGGGTTGACGCTGAACGTGCTGGTGCAGCGCGATGCGAGCGACAGCCTGAATGGGGTGAAGTCAACAGACCCGCTGGTGGCGCTGGCGCGGATCACGCGGACCACCACGATTTCCGCCGGGGCGGCGCTGAACAAGCCGCTGGGGGACTGGCAACTGGCGGTGACGGCGGACGGCAGCCACGTGGCGACGGGCAGTTCGATCGATACGCTTGCCCAGCTTGTGCCTGATCAGGCGCGCAGCATCACCGACAGCGCGACATCGCTGGCAACTTTGAGCGGGCGACCCTTTCGCCTGCCGGGTGGCGATGCTTCGCTGACGGTGAAGACCGGCTTTGCATGGAACGGCATCCGCAGCAGCGACACGCGCCGCGCCGATGCCGGGGATACGCGGTTGACGCGGGGGGACGCACAAGCGGGGTTCAGCCTTGACGTTCCCATCACCAGCCGGCGCGAGAACTTTGGCGCAGGGGTGGGCAATCTTTCGCTGAACCTCAATGGCGAGGTGCACCATGTGTCGGGCTTTGGGCAGTTGTACGACTATGGCGGCGGGCTGACCTGGGGACCCACCGAGAAGCTGACGCTGACGGCGAGCTATATTGGCACGGAAAAGGCGCCCGGGCTTTCGGACCTTGCCGGGCCAACCACCGTGACCCCGGGCGTGGCGATCTATGATTTCGCCACGGGGCAGACCGTGCTTGCCACGGTGATCAGCGGCGGTAACCCGAACCTGCGCAAGGAGCGGCAGCGCGACATCAAGCTGGCGGCCAACTGGGACCTGCCGTTCGTGAAGAACGCGACGCTGCTGGTCGAGTATTTCCGCAACCGGTCGAGGGACACGACCAACGCCTTTCCGGTGCTGACCCCGGCGATCGAAGCCGCATTTCCCGGCCGCGTGGTGCGCGATGCGGCGACCGGACGGATCATTTCCATCGACCAGAGCCCGGTGACGTTCGCGCAGGAGAAAAGCTCGCGGTTGCGGTGGGGCATCAACATCAGCGGCAATTTCGGCAAGCCGGACCCCAACGCGCGGCGCGGAGGTCGGTTCGGCGGAATGATGGGCGGCGGTGGTCCCGGGGGTGGAGGGGGGGGAATGGGTGGTCCGCCCGCCGGGCGGAGGCTTTGGCCGTGGCCCGCGCGGCGGCGGCGGCAATGACGGGCGCGGGCGCTGGAACCTGTCGCTGACGCATACCATCCAGTTGACCGACACGGTGCTGGTGACGCCGGGCGGCCCGGTGCTGAACCTGCTGGACGGTGATGCGATTACCAGCGGCGGCGTGGCGCGCCATTCCTTTCAACTGGACGGCGGCGGGTTCTATCGCGGGCTGGGCCTGCGGATGAGCGCCAGCTACACCGGGGGTAGCCGGGTGGACGGCACCACCGCCAGCTTGCGCTTTGCGCCGATCGCAAAGGTGAACCTGCGTTTGTTTGCCGATCTTGGGCGGATTCCCGGGCTGGCCGACAAGACGCCGTTCCTCAAGAACGCGCGCCTTTCGCTGGCGGTGGACAACCTGTTCGATGGGCACCAGCGCGTGACCGATGCCAACGGGGTGGTCCCGCTCCGCTATCAGCCGGGGTATATCGATCCGGCGGGCCGCGTGTTCAAGCTGGAGTTTCGCAAGCAGTTCTGACGCGTCAAAGCACCTGCCGGCCCTGCACGTATTCGCGTGCCACGCGCAGTTGCTGTTCCTGCGCGTGGGCGGCGTAGTTGTCGGCAAAATGGCGGATCGCGACGACCTGTTCCAGCGGCAGCGGCGCGTCGAACTCAACGCCAAAGCGCTGCATGCGAGCCCATCGGACCATGCCGAAAGCCTCGATTCCGTTGACCGTCAGAACTGCGTCCGATCCGGGCGTGGGCATTGCGGCGGCGATAGCGATGCGCGCGCCGGATTGCGAAAGATCGTCGAGCCGGCAATCGAAGGTTCCGCCCAGCAGGATAACCTTCGCAGGGATGCCCAGCCGCAGCCGCGAAGCCTGGCGTCGCCCTGCGGGGTACGGCATGGGAAGGGGGGGATGGTGCGCCGACATGATCGTGAACGATGCAGCCATTGGCGTTAACCTTCCCGCCGCTGTGCCATCCGTATGATCCCGTGGGAAAACGGCCGGTCCGCTCTCCCCAATCCGCGAAGGAGCGCCTATCTGGGCGAGGCCATGTCGCGTACCCCTGCCGGAACCCCTGACACGCCCGACGGCGTGAACCGCTTTCACGAAGAGAAAGCGACCTACACCGTCCGCGGGTCGGACCAGCCCGACATGGATAAGGGCGTGGAGACGATCCGCGATGTGGTGCGCACGCTGAAGCCCAAGCCGGGCGTCTATCGGATGCAGGACGCCAAGGGCGATGTGCTCTATGTGGGCAAGGCGCGCGCGCTGAAGAACCGCGTGGCGAACTACACGCAGGTTGAAAGGCTTTCGAACCGCCTGCGCCGCATGGTCAGCCAGACCCGCAGCATGACCATCGTCACCACCAATTCGGAAGCCGAGGCGCTGTTGCTCGAAGCGCAGCTGATCAAGCGCTATCGCCCGCCGTACAATGTGCTGTTGCGCGACGACAAATCGTTTCCGTTCATCCTGTTGCGCGCGGATCACGCGTTTCCGCGCATCCAGAAGCATCGCGGCGCGCGCAAGGCCAAGGGCAACTATTACGGCCCCTTCGCCAGCGCCGGCAGCGTGAATACAACCATCAACGCTTTGCAGAAGCTGTTCCTGCTGCGCAGTTGCAACGACGGGTTCATGGCGCGGCGCGATCGGCCGTGCCTGCTCTACCAGATCAAGCGATGCAGCGCGCCGTGCGTGGATCGGGTTTCCGAAGCGGACTACGCTGAGCTGGTGCGCCAGGCGAAGGACTTTCTGGGCGGGAAATCCGGCGCGGTGCAAAAGGAGATCGAGGCGCAGATGGCCGAGGCGGCCGAGGCGCTGGATTATGAACGCGCGGCGCTGCTGCGCGACAGGTTGCGCGCGGCCACCTTCATCCAGGGCAGTCAGGCGATCAATGCCGAGGGCGTGGGCAATGCCGACGTGTTCGCCATGGCGGTGCAGGGCGGGCAGGTGGGCGTGCAGGCCTTCTTCATCCGTGGCGGCCAGAACTGGGGCCACCGCGCGTTCTTCCCCAGCCATACCGAGGGGCTGAGCGAGGACGAGGTGCTGACCGCGTTCCTTGCCCAGTTCTATGAAGAAGTGCCGCCGCCGCGCCTGATCCTCGTGGACCGTGAACTGACGGAGGGCGAGCTGCTGGCAGAGGCCTTGTCCGGGCCGGCGGGTGGCAAGGTGGAAATCTCGGTGCCACAGCGCGGCGACCGGCGGCGGCTGATGGAACAGGCCAGCCGCAACGCGGTGGAAGCGCTGGAGCGGCGGCTGGCCGAAAGCGGCACCAAGGCGCGGATCAACCGCGACATGGCCGATTTCCTTGAACTGGCCGAAGTGCCGCAGCGGATCGAGATCTACGACAACAGCCATATTCAGGGCACCAATGCGCTGGGTGCGATGGTCGTGGCGGGGCCGGAAGGGTTCATGAAGGGCCAGTACCGCAAGTGGAACATCAAGACCGCGCAGACCAACGACGACTTCGGCATGATGCGCGAGGTGATGCGCCGCCGTTTCGCTCGCGCGCAGGAGGAGGACCCGGACCGCGAAAACGGCGCGTGGCCCGATCTTGTGCTGATCGACGGCGGCAAGGGCCAGATGAGCGCGGTGAGGGAGGCGCTGGAGGAACTGGGCGTCGAGGACGTACCGTTGATCGCCATCGCCAAGGGGCCGCACCACGGGCGCGAAGGACGCGAGGTGTTCCACTTTGCCGACGGGCGCGAAAAGATGCTGCCCGTCAATTCGCCGGTGCTGTTCCACCTTCAGCGTCTGCGCGATGAGGTCCACCGCTTTGCCATCGGCGCGCACCGCGAAAAGCGCAGCCGCGCGATCAGCGCCAGCCCGCTTGACGAAATTCCCGGCATCGGTCCGGCGCGCAAGCGGGCGCTGCTGCTGCACTTTGGCACCGCGGGCAAGGTGCGCGCGGCCAGCCTTGAGGATCTGCAACGCGCCCCGGGGGTGAGCGCCACGGTGGCGCAGGCGGTTTACGATTTCTATCACCCGGGCGGATGACACCGCGATGCAACACATTCGGATCATTGGTTGCGGGCGGTGATCCGGGCCCGCAAGGACGTGGACTCGTGGTTAGCGCGTGGCTAACTCCGTTCCTTGAGGCCGTTTGCACCAAGCGCACCGTATGGGGACGGTCAAGGGGTCGGCTTGGCCGGTGGCGGGCGTGCGTGGCGCGTCTGCAGAGCGGCGAGGGAGGCAATTGTGCGAGGGACGTCCAACGGCAGTAAAATCGTGCGCGCGAGGCTCTTGCGGCTCGCTTGCGGCATGGCGCTGGCTTGCGTCCCGCCGGCCGTGGCGCAGGTCGATTCGACCAATGGCGTGGGCACGCAGTTTGAACTGACGTTCTGGCAGTCCGTGGCGGGCAGCGACGATCCGACGCTTTATGAAGCCTATCTGAGCCGCTATCCCGAAGGGACCTTCAGCCCCCTCGCACGCGCCAAGATTGCCGCGCTGCGCAAGACGGCAGCGCCGCAGCCCGTGCCGCCGGTCGCGCCCGTGGCGCCCGTCGCACCGCCGCGCGCGATCCCCGTGCCGCAAACCACGCCCGTGGGCATTCCCGCGACGACCGCTCCGGCAGAGGCGCCACGCTTTGCCGCGCCTGCGCCGGTCGCCGCGTCCCCTGCGCCGGCTGTTGCTCCGGTCGAGGTCGCCACCGCCCCGGTGGCGCCTGCACCGTCCGCCGCCACTCGCCCCGCCGTAGCCGACGCATCCAACCAGCCATCAACGCTCGGCGCCTTGCTGGCGGCGCTGGCGCATACGCAGGAGAGCCCCGCTTCGGTCCCGACGGCCAGCGCGCCTGCGACCTACGCCACGCCCGTCCCGGCGCCATTGGTTACGCCTCCCGCTTCTGCCGTGACGATGCCGCAGCGGCCGCAACTGGGCGCCGTTCCCCCTGTGAGCGTGCCGGCCAGCTTCTGTTCGGCAGAGGCCCGCAACGCCTTTCACGACACCAGCTATTTACCGGCGGTCGCGGCGGCGAAGCGCAACAACGACGCCGCCATCGCCTATATGAAGCAGATCCAGGCAACCTACGACAGCTACCAGCTTTCGGGTGACAGCACGACGATGAACCAGCTGGCGACGGAAGCGCGCGCGTGGCAGCCAGTGGCCGCCGATGCCTATGCCGTGCAGGCCGGGCTGGTGCGACAGTTCGACGCGCTGATGGCGGTGCCGATCGTGCCTTGCGGAGCGATGAAGTGATGCGCCGGGCGGCGCTTGCCGGCGGTGCACTGGCGCTGATGCTGGCCCAGCCGGCGCAGGCCGCGTGCATCGATGGGCCCACGGCGTCCGCGGCGCGGTTGCACGAATTCGAGACGATGATGATGGCGGTGTCGCTGCGGTGCAGCCGTGTGGGCGTGGCCATGCGCGCCGACTATGACGGTCTGGTCACCGCCTACCGCACGCATTTTGAAGGGGCGGCGGCCCGGTTGCAGGCGTTCTTCGGATCGCTCGACGGCAAGCGCAAGGGCGAGGGGTACGACCGCTATTCCACGCTGCTGGCCAACAAGTATGGCGGCGGCCAGACCAGCCTTGACACCTGCCACCTGCTGGAAGGCGTGACGACCGAGATCGTCAAGGCGCATGATGGAGGCAGGGTGCTGCTTGCCGTGGCCGGGGCCATGATCGCGCGCTCGACGCTGGAGGTGGCGACCTGTCCGGCGGTGGCATCGGCTCGTCCCTGAACCGGTTGTGCGGGGAACGCAGGCCGAAGGTTCGGGTTCAGAAGGGGTAACACCCTCTTCCGAAATGGATACCCGATGGCCACCGCATTCACCGACCGCCCGCGCGAAGGCGCGCGACGAACCCTGCCTTCGCCGCAGTTCCTGTGCGATTCCTTTCAGCAGCACCTCGCCCGTTGGAACCGTGAACGGCTTGCGCCGGCGCTGCCGACGGCGGGATGGCGCGAGCGGCTGGAACAGGATCACGCGATGTTGCGGCTGGAGGGTGGATTCGTCGAAGGGCTGCGCGCCGAAGTGGTGGAGGAAGCCGCCGCCGTGCCCACCGATCCCGACGGTTTCGTCGCCTGGTTCGAAGGGTTGAAGCAGACAGGGCCGGGGCAGGGCGATCCACTGTTCCCGTGGCTGGCCGAAACCGCCAGCCGCGATGAAATCCGCTGGTTCCTGCAGCAGGAAGCAGCCGGTGAGGCGGGGTTCGACGATCTGGTTGCGCTGACGCAGATCAAGCTGCCCGTGCGCCCCAAGCTGGAACTCGCGCGCAACTATTGGGATGAGATGAGCCGTGGCAACGTGCGGGGGATGCACGGGCCGATGCTCGGTTCGCTTGTACAGACGCTCGATCTCGATCCCATGATCGAGACCACCGTGTGGGAAAGCCTTGCTCTGGCCAACGCCATGACCGCCATGGCCACAACGCGCCGCTATGCGTGGCATAGCGTCGGCGCGCTGGGCGTGATCGAACTGACCGCGCCGGGGCGTTCGGCGGCGGTTGCCCGCGGTTTGCAACGCATCGGACTGAGCGAGTCCGAGCGGCGCTATTTCGCGCTGCATGCCGTGCTGGATGTAAAGCACAGCGAAGACTGGAACCGCGAGGCTTTGCGTCCGCTGGTTGAAGAGGACCCCACCCGCGCCGCAGCCATTGCGGAAGGCGCGCTGATGCGCTTGCGCTGCGGGGCGCGCTGCTTCGAACGCTACCGCCTCACGCTTTGGGGGTGATCGGCCGGATCAGCCCTTCCTGCGCGGTTTCGGCCACAAGCCGGCCATCGCGGGTGTAAATGCGCCCCCGGTTGAATCCCCGCGCGCGGCCTGCCCACGGGCTGTCGCAGGCATAAAGCAGCCAGTCGTCGGCGCGGAAATCGTCATGGAACCACATGGCGTGGTCAAGGCTCACACCCATCAGGTTGCCCAGCGTCCAGCTGAGACCATGGGGGAGCGTTGATGTGCCGAGCAGGTTGAGGTCGCTGGCGTAAGCCAGAATGGCGCGGTGGATTTTCGGATCGTCGGGCAGCGGCGCCACGCAGCGCAGCCATGTGTGCGCCATGGGGTCGCTGGGCGCCGAACCCATCCAGTGGCGCGGCTCTACGTTCCGCATTTCAATCGGGCGGGGGCGCAGCATAAATTCGCGCATTTTCTCGGGCACGAGATGCACATGCTCGCGCCGCACATCGGCGTCGCAGCGCAATTCTTCCGGCTGGGGCACGTCGGGCATGGGCGCGGCGTGAAAGGCGCCATCTTCGCGCCGATGGAATGACGCGATGAGGGTGAGGATCGGCTTGCCAAGCTGGCTGGCAATCACGCGCCGGTTGGAAAAGCTGCCGCCATCCAGATCGCGTTCGACGCGGAAGTCGATGGGATAATCCTCGTTGCCGCCGCGCAGGAAATAGGCGTGCAGCGAATGGACCGGGCGATCGTCGAGCACGGTGCGTTCGGCGGCGGCCAGCGCCTGCCCGATCACCTGCCCGCCAAATATGCGGCCCACGCCGCCGGGATTGCGCCGCCCTTCGAAGCGGTCGCCGCCAAGATCGGTCACGTCAAGGAGGTGGAGCAGGCCCGAAACAAGAGCGGTGGGATCGGCATTGTTGGTCATGGCCTCACGATGCGACCGCCTGCCGTTTACGTCAACGAAAACCGATCTTGCGCAATGCACGCCAACCGAGCGCTTTCGCACGGTTGCGGCCGGGCCAGCGCGCCGGGGCACGGGGTGACAGGCCGACGCGGCGCAGCACGCCGTTGAACGCGCGCGCGTCTGCCTCGGCAAAGCTCCATTCGGACCGCCAGGTGATCGACAGCGAGACCGACGGCGCGGGACCGTTCTGCACGTGGTGCGGGGCCATCACGGGTACGTAGATCGCATCGCCGGGCGTTAGGTGCCACGCCGTACCTGCCGGCTCAAGATCCGCACGCCAGAACAGTTCGCGCCCGCCGCCGGTATGATACGCCTCGTGCGTGGTGTCTGGCGCGAAACGGGCATCGCCTTGCGGAAACAGGGTCATCGTCTTGCTGCCCATCAGTTGCAGCAGGATGTTGTGTTCGGGGTCGAAGTGATAGGGTGTCACGCCGCCCGGGCTGGTCACGAATACGAAGCCTTGCGGGCGCAGCATCGCCCCGGTGCGCGTCTCGATGGTGGGGCGCAGTTCCTCCAGCAGGGCCAGCAGCAGGTCGCGGTATGCGGGCACTTGTTCGATGTTCTTGATCGCGGCCCAACTGCCGGTTTGCGCGATGCCGCGGATGGTTTCGCCCACGCGCAGGCCATTGCCGGGCGCCTTTTCGCCATTCAGGCCCAGCGGCAGGTCGGCCTTGTTGTATTCAACGCTGGCGGGCGGCAGCGCCTCGGCCAGCGTGGCGAGCGCGTCAAGCGTCAGCAGCGGGTGATCGTGCAGGCCGTGGCGCAGCGTGTGCACCGTTTCGGGATACGCGGCGGCAAAGGCTGCGCGGGCGTCATCGGAAAAGGCGGTCATCGGATCCCCACGGGATTGCGGTTCAGTTCCATCGTCAGCAGCCGGTCGAACACCGCGCGGCGCCCGCGCCCGCCGATGGCGACGGAAAATCGGCCGATCGGACGTCGTTCGCGCCATAGCGAATCGATCATCGGGTGGTCGGCGGCCGCGCAACTGTCGCACCATGCCAGCGCCGGATCATCGAGCAGGGCAAGGTTTTCCAGTTGCAGCAGTACGCCCGGTGAGAAGCGGGCATAGGCTTCATCGAAAGCCGTCTTGAACGAAAAGGCGCCATCGCCCGCCAGCAGCGTGGCCAGCATGGCAACGGGCGCGCCATCGAGTTCCAGCGAAACGCGGTCGAGCCGGCCCAGCCGCGCCGCCTCGCCCAGCGCTTCACGGGCGAAGGCACCGGTTCCGGGGCTGGAGGCGAGCGCGCTGCCGGCGCGACCCTTCCACCCTTGCGCTTCCAGCGCGAGGAAACGTTCGATCCATTCGGCCGCGCCATCGGCATCGCGTGTTCGCAGCGCCCGCAACGCCCCCAGTTCGGCAAGCCGCGCGTGCTGGCGGCGGTATTCCTTGCGCTTCTTGCCCGACACGGCCGCGGCGAGGTACGCTTCGGGCGTCAGGTCCGCTTGCAGCAACGCACGATCCTCGCGGTGGACCAGCGCGATGCGCCGGCCATCGCGCGCGGCAACGGCGCTCAGCGCTTCGGCCAGCGGCGTGTCCAAAGGCAGCGCGGCGATGTGGAGAAACAGCGCGGCCCCCGCATGGGCATCGGCCCAGTCGAGCAGCGCTTGCCAAAAGGTCTCCTCTGCCCCCGCGGCCACGAGCGGCGCGCCCAGAAAGCAGTTGGCGTGAAGCCATCCCGCCAGATGGGGCAGGGGATGCCGGCCATAACGGCGCGCGCGCACCAGCGGCATCAGGCCGTCCAGCCCTCCGCCACGCCACAGACGCGCAAGGTGAACGCGCCCCGCCGCGTGAAGATGAGCGAGTGCCGGCAGCAGGCACCAGTGTTCGAAAAAGGGATTGGCCAGCGGGGCCCGATCCGCCAGCGTGCTCCAGTGATCCAGATCGTCTACGCTTGCGCAGGCGGTCCAGTTCGCCACCTCAAAGGTCACGCCATCGCCCACCCCTGCGGCGGGTGGCGGCGTGGCCGGCGTACGGCGGACAAGGCGGGGGGCGTTCACTGCGTGGGTTCCGGACCCGTCCCGCCTAGCCGCCAAGGCGCAAAGACGCGGTTAACGGTGTCACGCATTCCCGGTCCGAAACGGTGAAAACCCCGCCCGGATCGCTCCGGACGGGGTCTTCTTTCTCCCCAACTCGGCGGTTGGTTATGGCCGGATGGTATCAGCCCGCAGCGTGCGCCGCCAGTGCGGCGAGCAGCAGCAGGGCCACGATGTTGGTGATCTTGATCATCGGGTTCACGGCCGGACCCGCTGTATCCTTGTAGGGATCGCCCACGGTGTCACCGGTCACCGCAGCCTTGTGGGCATCGCTGCCCTTGCCGCCGTGATGGCCGTCTTCGATGTACTTCTTGGCGTTGTCCCACGCGCCGCCGCCCGAAGTCATCGAGAGCGCGACGAACAGGCCGCCAACGATCACGCCCAGCAGCAGCGCACCCAGCGCTGCAAAGCCGTTCTCCTGACCGGCCACGGCCGTGATCACGAAATAGACCACGATCGGCGCCAGCACCGGCAACAGCGACGGCACGATCATTTCCTTGATCGCGGCCTTGGTGACCAGATCGACCGTCCGCGCATAATCGGGCTTGGACTCGTAAGTCATGATGCCCGGATTTTCGCGGAACTGTTCGCGCACGTCGACGACCACGTCACCCGCGGCACGGCCCACGGCGGTCATGCCCATCGCACCGAACAGGTACGGCAGCAGCGCGCCGAGCAGCAGGCCGACGATGACATAGGGGTTTTCAAGGCTGAAGTTGACCGTCAGGCTCGGGAAGAATTCCCGAAGGTCGGTGGTATAGGCGGCGAACAGCACCAGCGCGGCAAGCCCCGCCGAACCGATGGCATAACCCTTGGTCACGGCCTTGGTGGTGTTGCCCACGGCATCGAGCGCGTCGGTCTTTTCACGGACCGAATCGTCGAGTCCCGCCATTTCGGCAATGCCGCCGGCGTTGTCGGTAACCGGGCCGTAAGCATCCAGCGCAACGACCATGCCGGCCAGCGCCAGCATCGCGGTGGCGCCATAGGCAATGCCCAGCGGGCCGGCGAGCTTGTAGGTCACGATCATCGCAGTCACGATGGCGAGCGCGGGAAGCGCGGTGGCTTCCATCGAGATCGCCAGACCCTGGATCACGTTGGTGCCGTGGCCGGTAACGCTGGCCTTGGCGATGGACTTCACCGGGCGATAGTTGGTGCCGGTGTAGTATTCGGTGATCCAGATGATCAGGCCGGTCAGAACCAGCCCGACAAGCCCGGCATAGAACAGTTCACGCCCGGTGAAGCTGTAATCGTTGCCGAACGCCGAATAGGCGGTGACCGCTTCCATGTCGCCCAGCGCGTGGGCCATGGCGAACCAGATCGCCGGGACAGAGAGCACGGCGGTGACAAGGAAGCCCTTGTACATCGCGCCCATGATGTTGTTCGACTTGCCCAGCTTGACGAAATACGTGCCGATGATCGAGGTGACGATGCACACGCCGCCGATCAGCAGCGGAACCGCCATCAGCGCGCTCAGGTTGGCCGCGTTCTTCACCAGAAGCGCGGTCATGATCATGGTGGCGCCGATGGTGACGACATAGGTTTCGAACAGGTCGGCGGCCATGCCGGCGCAGTCGCCCACGTTGTCGCCCACGTTGTCGGCAATCACCGCCGGGTTGCGTGGATCGTCTTCGGGAATGCCCGCTTCCACCTTGCCGACAAGGTCGGCGCCCACGTCGGCCGCCTTGGTGAAGATGCCGCCGCCCAGACGCGCGAAGATCGACACGAGGCTGGCGCCCAGCGCCAGCGCCGTCAGCGCGGTGATCACGGTGCGGTTGTTCACGGCAAGGCCGGCAGGGCCGGTCAGGTACCAGTAGAACCCGGCGATCGCGAGCAGGGCGAGGCCAGCCACCAGCATGCCGGTGATGGCGCCGGCCCGGAACGCGAGCGTGAGGCCCTGTTGCAGCCCGCTTTGCGCCGCAGCGGCGGTGCGCACGTTTGAACGCACAGACACGTTCATGCCGATGAACCCGGCCGCGCCCGAAAGCACTGCGCCGATCACAAAGCCGACCGCGCTGATCGTGCCGAGCGTGCCGGCCACGATTACGGCCACGACCACGCCGACGATGGCGATGGTGGTGTACTGGCGCTTGAGATAGGCCTGCGCGCCTTCCTGGATGGCGGCGGCGATTTCCTGCATCTTGGCATTACCGGCAGGGGCACCAAGCACCTGGCGGCTGGTTACGAAGCCGTACACCACGGCCAGCAACCCCAATAAAATGGCGGTTACGACTAAACTCACGATGGCATCCCCCTTATTCAGCCGGCGGAAAAGCACCGCACGGACCCCGTCGTTGCGGGTTGGACGGGGAGGCTAGTGGTTTATTTGCCACTCGCAAGCGTTTCGTTGCGCCCGGTCAATCGCCGTCAACTCCGTGTTCATAACCAAGCTTCCCGGCAGGCGGCGTACCATCGAGCAGCAGCGGTGCGGCCCCTTGATTCTTCACGGTTCCCACCCGGTGTGCAGCGCACGGCGGACCGACTCCGGCGGGCAACGTGCACAGCAGCACGTAATCATCGCCCCATCCGATTGCCTCGCGCAGCCGTGCCGGCGGCAGGGCGGCGGGCACGGGTACGGCGGCGGATTCCAGCGCGATGGTCACCCCGCTCGCCTCGGCCATGCGGCGCGCATCAAGCAACAGGCCGTCCGAAAGGTCCATCATCGCGGTGGCCAGCGGTGCCAGCGCGCGACCTTGCGCAAGGTGCGGCACGGGGCGGCGAAAGGCGGTGCTGTCGGCCCCCGTGCCATCGCGCAGGGCCTCGAACCCCAGCATCGCGGCCCCGACCGGTCCGGTGATCCACACCGCGTCCCCCGGCCGTGCGCCACTGCGCGAAGGGACGGGACGGTGCGTGGCGCGGCCAATCGCGGTCAGGCCATGCGCACGCGGGCCGGCCGATGCCACCGTGTCTCCGCCCAGCAGCGGCACGTCATATGCCGCAAGGCACGCCTTCAGCCCTTGCACGAAGCGGTCGTCATCCGGGCCGAGCGTATATCCCAGCAGCACGCCCACCGGCTCCGCGCCTTTGGCGGCAAGGTCCGACAGGTTGGTGGCGACCAGCTTCCACGCCACGTCGGCCTCGTCCTGCCCCGGCAGCCAGTGCACGCCTTCCACCATCATGTCGTGCGTCAGCACCAGCGTTTCCCCGCCGATCTCCAGCAGCGCGCAATCGTCCGCCAGCCCGCGCGCGCCCGGCGCCGTGGCAATGCCGCGCAAGGCCGCGATCAGGGCGCTTTCGCCCGTCATTCGCCAGTGAAGCGGGGCGCGCGCTTTTCCAGGATCGCGGCCACCGCCTCGGCATGGTCCTTCGTTTCATGCGCGATGGCCTGATAGGCGGCGGACAGTTCCAGCACGTCGTGCGCGCGGCCGTGCTGGGCTTCGCGCAGCAGGCGCTTGGTCAGCCGCAGCGCGCGCGGGGCGTTGGCGGCGATTTCGTCGGCCATCGCCATGGCTGCATCGATCAGCTCCGCATCGGGCACCACCGTGCCGACAAGGCCGATAGATTGCGCATAGGGGGCATCGAACGTGCGCCCGGTCAAAAACAGTTCGGCCGCCTTTGAATAGCCGACGATCTTTTGCAGCGTCCATGCGCCGCCGTCGCCCGGCACGATGCCTACCTTGATGAAACTGGCGGCCATCTTCGCGCTCTCTGCGGCGATGCGGATATCGCACAGGCAGGCAAGGTCCAGCCCCAGCCCGATGGCATGGCCGTTGATCGCCGCGATCATCGGGATCTCGCAATCCAGCATCGCCCGGGTGGCACGCTGTACGCCCCGGCGATAGTTGGCGCGGGTGGAATCGGGCTGGTCCAGAACGCCAATTCCCTGCCGCTGCTGCATCCCCTTGATATTGCCCCCGGTGGAAAAGGCGCGTCCGGCGCCGGTCAGCACAATCGCGCTGACCGAACGATCGTTGCCCAGCCGGAAGAACGTGTCGACGATGCAGTCGCAATCTTTCAGCGTGCCGATGGCGTTCATCGATTCCGCGCGGTTCATCGTCAGCAACGCAACGCGCCCGCGTTGTTCGACAGTCAGGAATGGCTCCAACGGGGTATCCTCCTGTTCGCCGGGGCTGCGCATGGCGCGCCCTCCGGGGTGGCTTTCGCCCTGCGCTGCCATAGGGGGCGCGGCGATGCAAATCCTGTGCGCGGCCCTGTAACCGGCAGAGTGGCTTGACCGACTGGCACGGTCTCCTTAATCGTTCAATTAACAGGTTCGTTCAAGGAGTCGATACAATGCCCGCAGCCTATATCGTCGATGTCGTCAGGACCGCCGGCGGCCGTCGCGGCGGGCGCCTTGCCGGTGTCCACGCGGTCGATCTCGCAGCCAGAAGTCTCGATGCCATCGTGGCGCGTACCGGGATCGATCCGGCGGCGATCGATGACGTGATCATGGGCTGCGTCACGCAGGCGGGCGAACAGGCGATGCAGGTCGGCCGCAACGCCGTGCTGGCGGCAAAGCTGCTGCCGCAATCGACGCCTGCGGTCACCATCGACCGCCAGTGCGGGTCTTCGCAGCAGGCGATGCAGTTCGCTGCGCAGGCCGTGATGTCTGGCGTGCAGGACGTGGTCATTGCTGCCGGTATCGAAAGCATGAGCCGCGTGCCGATGGGCAGCAACGCCACCTTTCACATGAAGGAAGGGCTGGGCAATTATAAGTCGCCGGGGCTCGAGGCGAAGTATCCGGGCATCATGTTCTCGCAGTTCGTCGGCGCGGAAATGATCGTGAAGAAGCACGGCTTCACCAAGGACCAGCTCGATGCGTTCGCGCTGGACAGCCACCGCAAGGCGATTGCGGCGACCAATGCCGGTGCCTTTGCCAGCGAAATCGTGCCGGTTGAGATCGAGACGCCGGATGGCCCCGCCATGCATACCGTGGACGAAGGCATCCGTTTTGACGCGACGCTGGAAAGCATCGCCGGGGTCAAGCTGCTCAATCCCGAAGGCGCGCTGACCGCCGCCAGCGCCAGCCAGATCTGCGATGGATCGAGCGCCGCGCTGATCGTGTCCGAAGCCGCGCTGAAGGCACACGGCCTTACCCCGCTGGCGCGCATCCACACGCTGACGGTCACGGCTGGCGATCCGGTGATCATGCTGGAAGAACCGTTGTTCGCCACCGACAAGGCGCTGGCCCGCGCTGGCCTCTCGATCAACGACATCGACCTGTTCGAAGTGAACGAAGCCTTCGCCTCGGTGCCGATGGCATGGCTCAAGCATACCGGGGCGGACCCGCAGCGCCTCAACGTCAACGGCGGCGCCATCGCGCTTGGCCATCCGCTCGGCGCTTCGGGCACGAAGCTTATGGCCACGCTGGTCCACGCGTTGAAGGCGCGGGGCCTTCGCTACGGCCTCCAGACGATGTGCGAAGGCGGCGGGATCGCCAACGTGACGATCGTCGAAGCGCTTTGAACGCATTGCAGGGAGAGAGAGAATGAAGCTTGATTCTGGCATTTCGGCCGTCGTCACCGGCGGTGCGTCGGGCCTTGGCGCGGCAACGGCGCGCGCGCTGGCGGCCAAGGGCGTGAAGGTGGCGCTGTTCGATCTGAACAAGGAAAAGGGCGAGGCGCTCGCAGCCGAGATCGGCGGCGTGTTCTGCGAAGTGAACGTCACCAGCGACGAAAGCGTTGACGCCGGCTTTGCCAAGGCACGCGCGGCCAACGGACAGGAACGCATCCTCGTCAACTGCGCGGGCACGGGCAATGCCGCCAAGACCGCCAGCCGCGCCAAGGAGACGGGCGAGATCAAGCACTTCCCGCTCGACGCCTTTGACCGGATTATCCAGATCAACCTCGTCGGCACGTTCCGCTGCATCGCCAAGTCGGCCGCGGGTATGCTCACGCTCGATCCGCTGGCCGATACCGATGGCGAACGCGGCGCCATCGTCAACACCGCGTCGGTCGCGGCAGAGGACGGGCAGATGGGTCAGGCCGCCTATTCCGCGTCGAAGGGCGGCGTCGTTGGCATGACCCTGCCGATCGCGCGCGACCTGATGGGCGAAGGCATTCGCGTCAACACTATCCTGCCGGGCATCTTCAACACCCCGCTGATGAATGGCGCGCCCGAAAACGTGAAGGCCGCGCTGGCCGCCTCGGTGCCGTTCCCCAAGCGGCTCGGCAACCCTGAGGAATACGCGCAAGTGGCGCTGACGATGATCGAATGCGGCTACTTCAACGGCGAGGACGTGCGCCTTGACGGCGCGATCCGCATGTCGCCGCGCTGAAACGAAAGGCGGGCGGGGCAGACCCGCCCGTCGCAACCGGGGGATAAAGCCTTGGCCGACTATACGCAGATCCGCCTCGACGTGGCCGATGGCATCGCCACGATCACGCTGCACCGTCCGGACAAGATGAACGCGTACACGCGCGTGATGATGCAGGAACTGATCGACGCGTTCGATCGCACCGACGCGGACGACGGCGTGCGCGCGGTCATCGTCACCGGCCATGGCACGCGCGCCTTCTGCGCCGGCGCGGACCTGACGCCCGACGATGGTGGCCACGTGTTTTCGGCCAGCGAGCAGGTTTCTGACCTTTCCGACCCGCGCGTGCGCGATGGTGGCGGGCGGCTGACCTTGCGCATGTTCGAATCGCGCAAGCCGGTGATCGGCGCAATCAACGGCGCGGCGGTGGGGGTGGGCGCCACCATGCAACTGCCGATGGACATCCGCATCGCCAGCACCACCGCGCGCTTCGGCTTCGTGTTCGCGCGGCGCGGCATCGTGCCAGAAGCCGCGTCCAGCTGGTTCCTGCCGAAGATCGTGGGCCTGCCGCAGGCGCTGGAATGGTGCATGACCGGTCGCGTGTTCGATGCCGAGGAAGCCTTGCGCGGCGGGCTGGTGCGCTCGCTCCACGCGCCCGAGGACCTGATGCCGGCGGCGATGGCACTGGCCCGCGAAATCGCCGACAACACCAGCGCGATCTCGGTGGCGATGACCCGCGCGATGCTGTGGCGCAACCCCTCGCTGTCGCACCCGATGGAGGCGCACCGCGTCGACAGCCGCGCGATCTACACGATGTCGCGCGCGGCCGATGCGCAGGAAGGCATCGCCAGTTTCCTTGAAAAACGCGCTCCCCGCTACCCGGGACGCGTTTCTTCGGATATGCCGGACTTTTATCCTTGGTGGGAAGAGCCGGGCTGGGAATGAGCGAACACGATAAAGAGACGGGCGAGGCGATGGGCGAAGGCTCCGAACAGCAAGGCGCACGCGACCTTTTGCTGGAAACGGCATCCCAGATCATGCGCGAAGGCGACCAGGTCGATATCTCTCTGTCGGAGCTGTCGTTGCGCTCCGGCCTCAACTCTGCGCTGGTGAAGTATTACTTCGGCAACAAGGCCGGCATGCTCAAGGCGCTGCTTGACCGCGACATGGACGCGATCGTCAAGTCGGTGGAGGCGCTGCTGGCCAAGGACGACATGTCGCCGCAGGAAAAGCTGCGCCTGCATATCGCCAAGTGCATCGATACCTATTTTAACTATCCCTACCTCAACCGCCTGCTGATGCGGCTGGTGCGCGATAGCGACGAGGCGGAGGCGCAGCGGATCGCAGACCTTTATCTTGCGCCGTTGGGCCGTGCCTATGATCGCCTGATCACCGCCGGTGTGAAAGACGGGGTGTTCCGTCCCATCGACCCGCAACTGTTCTACTTCACGGTCACCGGCGCGGCGGATCGCTTTTTCTCCGCGCGGCTGGTGCTGCGCCACTGCTTTGGCCAGGACACGCTGACCGAGGAATTGCGTGATCGCTACCGCGAACACACTGTCGATTTCATCATGGCGGGCATTCTGGCTCATCCGAAGGCGGCCTGAACGGGCGAAAATTCGTTCCGAACTCGATCTTTAGAGCAGGCAAACGTTGGTTGAATAAAATTTCATGTGGCACCTGCCGCGCGCACGATTAAAAGCCCATCGCCGCGCGCGGGTGTCATATCGTTTCGCTTGCGTGTGCGGTCGGTTTCAGTAGAAACGATTCCTATGCCCGGAACACAGACTCGTCTTGCGGACTTCCTGCCTTATCGGATGGCCATCACGTCCAATGCGGTCAGCGGCCTGATCGCGGGCGAATACCGCAGCGAATTCGGTCTGAAGATTCCGGAATGGCGGATCATGGCGGTGCTGGGCGATGCCGGTTCGCTGACCCAGCGCGATCTTGTGCGCGCCACCCTGATGGACAAGGTCGCCGTCAACCGCGCGTGCAAGGTGCTGGAGGAGCGCGGCCTGATCCAGCGCAGCCCGAACGCGGCCGATGGCCGATCGCACCATCTTGAACTCACCGCGGCCGGGCGTACCATGCATGGCCAGATCTGGCCGCAGGCGTTCTCCACCTATGAACAGGTGTTCGCCGCACTCACCCCACGGGAGACCGAGAAGTTGCGCACCCTGCTCGACAAGCTGTTCAAGTCCGTCTGCGCCATCGAAGGCGCCGCGAAGTGAAGCTGGCCTCGCTGCCGCAGGCGCGCGATGGCCGCCTGATCGTGGTGTCCGACGATCTGGCGTGGTACGCCGACGCCGATCACATCGTGCCCACGTTGCAGGCGCTGCTCGATGGCTGGGACCGCCATGCGCCGCTGCTGGAATCGCTGGCGATCGAACTGGCGCACGAGGTGATCCCTCGCAAGCGCTTTCACGAACGCGAAGCCGCCGCGCCGTTGCCGCGCTGCCCGCACCGCGCCGGCGGCAGCGATTCGCTCCATGCGGCCCGCGAAGCCTTCGCGCTGGCGGATGAAAGCTGGGGTGCCGCGTCTGCGCCCGCCGTGGTCGTGGTCACCGGCGATATCGCGCAAGGCGCCAGCGCCGATCAGGCGCGCGCGCAGATCCGGCTGGTGGGCCTGACGCACGAGATCGTGCTGGCCGCCGCCCCGTCCGGTGCCGATGCGCATCCGGCCAGCTTCTGTTCGCCCGTGTTCGTCACGCCCGAAAGCCTTGGCGATGCGTGGCAGCACGGGGCCTTGTGCTGCCCGGTGCTGGTCGATCGCGCCGGTGCCCAGACATGGGTCGATCCCGCCCGCGTCGATTTCGGTGAACGGCTGGCGGCGCTTGCTGCCACCCGCGCGCTGAGCGCCGGCGCGCTGGTCGGCGTCGCCCTGCCATCGGCGGATGCCGCCCCCCTCGCGCGCGGTGAAACCGTGGCGGTCGATGCCCGCGACGGCCGGGGCCACAGCCTGTTCGGCAAAATCGAACAGAAGATCGCCGCCGTCTGATCCGCGTCCCTTACGCACGCAATCGTGCAGCAAAAAGGCCCGGAACCGTATGGTCCGGGCCTTTCGCGTTTTCGGTGTCCCCTGCGTTACATCTTGCGGTTGATGAAGCTGTCGCTGATCGAACAGGCCGCCGGGCCAAGGATCACGATGAACAGCGTGGGCAGGATGAACAGGATCAGCGGAATGGTCATGATCGCGGGGAGGCGCGCGGCCTTTTCCTCGGCACGCATCATGCGTTCGTTGCGGAATTCGGCCGACAGCACGCGCAACGCTGACGCCAGCGGCGTGCCATAGCGTTCGGTCTGGATCATGGTCGTCACCACGCCCTTCACCGAATCCAGCGCACAGCGATAGGCAAGGTTTTCGAATGCCTGGCGCCGTTCGGTCAGGAACGACAGCTCGATGGCCGTCAGCGCGAATTCGTCGCCCAGTTCGGGATAGGCGCGGCCAAGTTCGCGCGCCACGCGGTTGAACGCGGCGTCCACGGTCAGGCCCGCTTCGGCACAGATCACCAGAAGGTCGAGCGCGTCGGGCAGGCCTTTGCGGATTTCCTTGGTGCGCTTGCCCACAAGGTTGGCCACGAACACGTCCGGCCCCTTGTAACCGGCGATGACCATGATCGCGAAGGCGCCAAACTTTTTGAACGCGCCCCATTCGGGGAAATAGTTGACCAGATAGATCATCACGCCGGCAAACAGGCCCAGCACGATCGGGCCGATCATGCGGCCCAGAATGACCGCGACCGCCCATTCCTTCTTGCGGATGCCCGCCTGCGCCAGCTTTTGCTGGATGTCCTTGAGCTGGCTGTCCTGAAGGACCTTAAGCGTTTCAAGGAACGTGCGGATCGTGTCGGTGGTCTGGTTGCGGCGGACGATGCTGGTGCGCTTGCGCGCGCTGGCGGTGATGATGCCAGCCTTCAGCTGCTCGCGCCGTTCGTTCAGCGCCTTGACGCGCTTGACCATCGGGTCGCGCACGGTGACCGCGGCATAGATGGCCAGCATGATCGCGGCGGCGGCCACGCCCGCCAGCACTGAGCCGGCGGCGATGACGTCGACGCCAAGGAGGGTAGGGCCGTGATGGGCGGGAGTCATGATGCCAGTCCCTCGTTCAGATCTCGAAGTTGACCATCTTGGCCATCATGAAGGCGCCGATCGACAGCCATACCAGGCCGCCAAGGCCGGCGATGATCAGGCGTTCGTCCACGAAGAACTTGCCCAGATAGCTGGGGTTGATCCAGTAGATCAGGACGAACACGATGAACGGCAGCGAGCCGACGATATAGGCCGAGGCCTTTGATTCCGAGCTCATCGCGCGGATCTTCATCTTCATCTGCGCGCGCTTGCGCAGCACATCGGCCAGGTTCGCCAGCGTTTCGGCCAGGTTGCCGCCGGTTTCGCGCTGGATGGCCAGCGTGATGCAAAAGAAGCTGAATTCCGCCATGTCCAGCCGGTCGGCCGAATCCTGAAGCGCTTCTTCCATCGTCCGGCCCACCTTGATGCGGTCGGTCACGGCCTTGAATTCCTCGCCCACCGGGCCGGGCAGTTCCTGCGCCACCACGCCCAGCGTCTCGGTGATCGGCAGGCCCGAACGAAGCCCGCGCACCAGCAGTTCCAGCGCATCGGGAAAGCGGGTGACAAAGGCATCGAACCGCTTGTTGATGGCGCGGCCAACCATGAAGTGCGGCACGCCGCCGCCCACGATCAGGCCAACGGCCAGTGCCAGCAGCGGCGCCCCCGTCTTGAGCAGCACCAGCAGCATGATCACGCCGCCAAGGCCAAGCGAAGCATAGATGTACTGGTTCAGCGTCCAGCCCTTGCCGGTGCGGTGCAGGCGCAGGCGCAGCGCCTCGATCCGCGATTCCGATCCGGCGATGCGGAAGGATGTCGGTTTGCGCGAAGCGACCGCCTTGCGGTACTGCGCCTCCACCTTGTCCACCGCGCTGTCCGAATGGCGAAAGCGCACCGCCTGAAGCCGGCGTGCGCTTTCCTTGGTCGGGCTGGGACCGGCGAATGCGGCATAGCCCATGGCCAGAACGGCCATGCTGCCAATGGCCATGATCGCGAGCTGCAAGGGTTGCATGGAGCCTGTGTGCCTTCTGTTCGAGTGCCGATGGGGCGGTGGGGCAGGGCAGCCGCGTGGCTACCCCGCACCGTGCCTCACGCGTTCGCGCCGGCCTTGGGCTTGGACGCGAGCATCTTCTTGAAATCGAACTTGCCGAGCAGCGAGGATTTCGCGGCCTTGCCTGCCGGGGCGCCGCTATCGGCGCGCTCCACACCGGCGCTGATCACCGCTTCGGCCACGTCGCGCATCGCGGTGCCGGCCTTCGTCGCGCGGTTGGCGGCGATAAAGGTCTGGCCCAGCTTTGCGGCATTGGCCGCGGCCTTCACGTCATAGGGGATGGTGAAGTTGATCTTGCGTTCGATCGAGGCTTCGAAATCGCTCCTGCTGATTTCGCCCACGCCCGAATGCACCTTGTTCGCCACGACCAGCGCCTGCGCGTGGCTGGCATTGGTCTTCAGCCAGGACAGCAGGCGGATCGCATCGCGCGCGCCGGCCAGCGTCAGCTCGGTGGCGACGATCACCACGTTCACGTCCGCCAGCAGATGCGGGAAGTTGATCAGCATGTTGCGCGGCATGTCGATCACGGTCATCTCGAACGCGTGGCGGAATTCCTCTTCCAGCTGCACAAAGGCGCTGCCGTCGGTCATCAGCGGCGCGCTGATCGGTGCTTCGGCCGAAAGGATCGCCAGGTTGTCGTTGGCGCGGATCATGGCGCGTTCGATGAACAGCCCGTCGATGCGGCTGGGGTTGTCGATCGCGTCGGTCAGGCCGCGACCCGGTTCAAGGTCCAGCGTCAGCGCGCCGGTGCCGAAATGCACGTCAAGGTCGAGCAGCGCGGTCGGCAGCTTGTGATCGGTGCTGAACAGCCACGACAGCGATGTCGCCAGCGTTGAGGCGCCCACGCCGCCACGCGTGCCGACCACGGCGGTCGAAACGTGGCGCTTGGCCGATCCCGCGTCATGGCTTTTGGGCGCGGCAAAGATCGCCTGCGCCTGAACCAGCGCATCGCGCACCTGTCCGGGCGAAAGGGGTTTCAGCAGGTAGTCCTGGATGCCCGATGCGATCAGGTCGCGATACAGGCGCACGTCGTTGACCTGCCCCACCGCGATCACCACGGTGCCCGGTTCGCACACTTCGGCCAGCGCGTTGATATCGTTCAGCGGGTCGCCGCTTTCCGAAAGGTCGACCATCAGGATCGCCGGGCTGGCGGTGATGGACAGCGACTGGATGGCGTTGCGCAGGCCGCCCTTGTTGCACTTTTCGGGCTGCCAGCCCATGTCGACCACGACCGGGCGCAGCACGTCGAGCGCCGCGTCGTCGCAGATGAAAGCCGCAAAGGC
The DNA here is from genome assembly GCA_039804665.1 of Pseudomonadota bacterium. Lineage (GTDB taxonomy): Bacteria > Pseudomonadota > Alphaproteobacteria > Sphingomonadales > Sphingomonadaceae > Novosphingobium. The sequence continues at coordinate 26,099 of JBDLVU010000012.1, forward strand.
GTCGCGATTGGCGCTTTTCATGGTCAGTTACCCCCGGACTTGCTGGACACTTCCTTCAGGCCGCCCTTGCCGGTCGGCTCTGCGGCGCGATAGGTCTCGATGGCCTTGCTCGCGCTCATCACCACGGTTTCACCCGTGCCGCGCTGGCCGCGCACCAGGTCTTCCTTGTTGGCGACCATCGCGGCCATGTTGCCGTTGACCGCGCAGCCATAGCCGCGGCCGGTGCCGTTGCTCAGGTTCGCGTCGGATTTGTCGCGCCAGTCCGGGCAGCCGGGCACGCTGGCCACGGTGCGCGTCACCACCACGCGGGCGGCGCCCGGCGGGAGGTCGCCCGTGGTCACCGGGGCGGTGTCGGACAGGATGATGCCCCACTTGCCCGCCACCGCGTCGATCGCGGCGCGGGTGGTGGGCGATTCGGCGGGGTCGTCCACCGCGATGCGGTCGCCATAGCGCAGGTCCAGCGCTTCGAACCATCCGGCCAGCCGGCGCTGTTCGCTTACCGAAACGCCGCCGCCGGGCAGGGTGCCCACGTCGAAGGTGTAGCTGTTACGCTCCACCACCGGCTGATGGACGCTGTCGAGCGAGCGGTTGGTCGGCTGTCCGGCGCAGGCTGAAAGCCCGAGGCCGATGGAAAGGGCCAGCAGCGCGCCGGCAGTCCTGTTGAACTTCACGGTCATGGTCGCGACCTTTCTCACTTGATGCTGAAGCCGGGGGTGGCGGCGCTGGCTTGCTTGTCCCGACCCGGCTTGCGGGGTTCAAGCGCACGCTGGGCGGGCTGGTCGAGCGCGCCGACCTTCGGGCCGGCGGGTTCCGAGCCCTGCTTTTCGGTGGGCTTGGGCCGGTCGCCGCCGGTCACGCCATCGGTGTCCTGGTTCATCAGCAGATGCTGCATGGCGTCGGCCGCCTTGTACCCGTCGGTCGGCAGCTTGATGTCGTTGGCATCGACCGGGTTCACCAGATACGGCGTCACCACGATCACCAGCTCGGTTTCGCCCTTCTTGAACGCAGTGGAGCGGAACAGCGATCCAAGGATCGGCATGTCGCCCGCGCCGGGGATCTTCGAGATCGTGTCCTGGTTGCCGTTGCGCAGCAGCCCCGCGATCATGAAGCTCTGGCCCGAACCCAGTTCCACGGTCGTTTCCGCGCGGCGGATGGTCAGCGCCGGGATGGAATACCCGTTAAGGCTCACCGCGCCGTCCGACGACAGTTCGGAAACTTCCGGCCGCACGCGGATAGAGATGCGGCCATTGGCCAGCACAGTCGGCGTGTACGAAAGGCTGACGCCGTACTTCTTGTATTCCACCGATGTCGCGCCAAGGCCCTGGCTGATCGGGATCGGGTATTCGCCGCCGGCAAGGAAGTCGGCGGTTTCGCCCGAAAGCGCGGTCAGGTTGGGTTCGGACAGCGTGGTGACAAGGCCGATGGTCTCGCCAAGGTCCAGCGCGCCCAGCAGGTCCAGCCCGAACAGCTTGCCCTGGCCGGCCAGCGTGGTCTGCCCGCTGAGCGGGGTCACGTTGGTGCCCGGCGTCTTGACGAGGCCCAGCGGATTGGTTGCGGTCACGGCGGTCGGATCGGGCGCCCAGCCATACGTGGTGGTGCCGATGCCGAGCGGCAGCCCGGGCGTGTTGGTCACGGTCGTCGCGGCGGAACGCCCCTGGCCGATGCCGAACTTGAACCCGCTCGAACTGTCGATCGACGACCAGTTCATGCCGATGTTGCGCACCAGCGTGCGGCTCACTTCGGCAAACTTCACGTGCAGGTTCACCTGCAACGGGGTGGCCATCTTCAGGCGGCTGATCACGTTGATCTTGTCGCCCACGAACGCCTTTACCAGCCGTTCCGCCTCGGCTGCGTCTTCGGGCGCGGCCACGGTGCCGGTCAGCAGCACGGTGCTGTTCATGGTCGATGCGGCAATGCGCGCCTCGGGCATGGCGAGGTGCAGCATCTGGTCGATGTTGTCGATGTTGGTGCCCACGCGGACATTGGCGGACCAAACCACGTCGCCCTTGCCGTTGGTGGCATAGACGGTGGTTTCACCGCCTGCCTTGCCGAACACATAAAGCTGGTTGGTAGACTTCACCTGCACGTCGGCGATGGCATCGTTGGCCACGAACACGTCGGTCATGCGGCCGGGCAGGGTCACCAGTTCGCCCCTGCCGATGCCGATGGCGATCGAGCGGGCCGGGCTGGTGACGCTCTGCGCGCGGGCGGCTTCGACGATCCCGATCATGGCGAGCGGGGCGGCGAGAACCACTGCCGACAGCAGCGAGGAGGCGATACGGGACTTCATGCTCTTGCCTTTCGCAAGCGGAGCGGCGGGGGCGGCGATGGCGTTTGGCGCGCGCATCAGTTGTTCCCTACCGTCACGTCCTGGGTATCCTTGCCGCGCGTCACGCGGACAACGGGGCCGGCGGGCTTGCGGATGATCATCGGCATGCCCTGCGGCGCCATCTGCGGGCCGCTGATCTGGGGGGCGGGTGCCTGGGGAAGGCCGTTGATTGCCGCCATCGAAGGCATGGTCTTGCGCTGGAAGCGCGAGACGTCACCGCCGGTGGCAAAGGTGGTGCCCTTGTCCACGGGCTTGCTCAGCGCATCCTTCAGCAGGCGTTCTTCCTGCTCCTTGGTTGCACCGGCCGGAACCTTGACCGCGCCAGAGGCAATCGCCTGATCCAGCTCGGCCGAATTATCGGCGATCGAGCGCAGCGACAGGCTGATCGTGCCGATGGTCTGGGCCACGGCCACTTCCTCGGCAATCTTGGGCGTGACTTCCAGCGTCACGGTGCTGAAGGCGCGGACGCGGGTCTTGCCTTCCACCGTTTCCTGTTCGGTCGACTGGTCGGTGGCGAGCACGCGCAGGTTCTTGAGGATCGTTTCCGAAGCCTTCAGCGCCTGACCTTCGCCGGCCTTCACCGTCTGCGTCAGCACAAGGTCGATGTGGTCGCCCGGGAAGACGAAGCCGGCAACCCCGGTGCGGGCGCTGACCGGAATGGTCACGGCGCGCATGCCGGGCCCGAGCGCAGCGGCCAGAAAGCCACGGTCGCCCGGCGCCACCAGCGAACCTTGCGTAACCGGTTCGCCCGCAGTGATCGGGTTGCGGACCACGGTGCCGAGCATCTTCGACATGTCCGCCTCGCCTTCAAGGAAATAGGCGTCCTGCACCATGTCCTTGGGCCAGTTCTGATAGCCGATGGAGTCTGCCGTGATGATCGTGCCGACCGGCAGCGCGCGTTGAGCCACCAGCACCTTCGGGCCTTGCGCCACCTTGGCGGCGGCTTCGGCCTCGGGCGTCGCGGCCCCGGCGAACAGGCTCCTGGCGGCAAAGGCCGTACCGATCGCAACGATCAGCGCCCCCACCAGCAGCAACAGCTTCTTCTTGTCCATGGCTCAGTTCCCGCCCTTGAAGTCCGGCCCGCATCCATCGGGCAAATTGGTTAAAATTGAGCTATCCCAGCGTAACAGTGTGCCACGCGGCGGTGATCGTGGGGCTGATGACCCAAAGGCCCGCCCCCGCAATCGCCACTCCATAGGGGATCTTCAGCTTGTCCTTGCGGCGCCGCATCACGTGCCACATGCCCAGCGCCACGGTCAGGAAACCGCCCGCGATCGCCATCACCAGCACCAGCTGGAGGAATTGCTGCCAGGGCAGCCACAGCGCCAGCGCGGTCAACAGCTTCACGTCGCCGCCGCCCATCGCCCGGATTGCAAACAATCCGGCCAGCGCCAGAAAGGTTATCGTGGCCACGCCCAGTTGCAGCGCCACATCGGGCCACAGGTGCAAGCCGTTCGCCCACCAGAACAGGGGGGCCGCCAATGCGATGGCGGCGTTCAGCCAGTTGTCGATCTGGCGGCGACGGATATCGGTGAACGCGGCAACCAGCAGCGCGATTGCCAAGCTTCCGACCAGTCCGTAAACGAGAGGGGTGTCCTGCATGAAGACACCTGTACGGGACAATCACTTACCAATTGGTAACCAAGAGTTGGCCCGGATTTGCGTCGGCCAGGCAAGGATGGTGGATGAATTCCGGCTTTGACAGGCGTGCCATTCCGGGATCGGCGGTGGAAAGCCGCTGGACCGCGCGCGATGGTTTTCTGATCCGCCGAATAGACTGGCCGGGGGCTGCGCCGCACGCGCCGCGCGGCTCCATCCTGTTCATGCCCGGACGCGGCGATTGTTATGAAAAGTATCTGGAAACGCTGGATTATTGGCACTCGCAGGGGTGGCGGGTAACCGCGGCGGACTGGCGCTGGCAGGCCGGCTCCGGCCGCTATGGCGCCGATCCGCTGGCGGGTGATGTCCGCGATTTTTCGGTGTGGGTGGAAGACCTTGCGGCGCTCTGGCAGGATTGGGTGCGCACCACGCCGGGGCCGCATGTGCTGGCCGGGCATTCGATGGGCGGGCACCTCGTCCTGCGCACGATTGCCGAGAATCGCGTTAACCCCGACGCGGTGATTCTCAGCGCCCCGATGCTGGGATTCCACACGCCGCTGCCGCAATCGTGGCAATCGGCGTTCGGCCGGCTGATGTGCCGAATCGGCGATCCGGGCCGCATGGCATGGAAAGTCAGCGAAAAGCCCGGCGCGTCCGCGCGGGGGCGGCAGTTGCTGCTCACCCACGATGCGAACCGCTATGATGACGAGGTCTGGTGGCGCGGCGCGCGGCCGGAACTGGCGATGGGGCCGGCCACATGGCGCTGGGTGGAAAGCGCGGCCCGCTCGCTCGATGGGCTCAACGCGCCCGGTGTGCTCGAAGCGGTCACCGTGCCCATGCTGATCGTTGCCACCCGTTTTGACGGACTGGTTTCGTGGAAGGCCATCGCCCGCGCCGCGGCGCGGCTGCCGCATGTGCAACTGGTCAGCTTCGGCCGCGAAGCCGCGCACGAACTGCTGCGCGAAGCGGACGGCGTGCGCAACAAGGTGCTGGAATCGATCGACAGCTTCCTTGACCGCGCGGTGCCGGGGGCGCAGGGCTGACGCCAAGATGGACCTGTTCGATATTGCGATCATCGGCGCCGGCATGGCCGGGGCAAGCCTCGCCGCCGAATGCGCACCCCACGCGCGCGTGCTGCTGGTAGAGGCTGAGGACGCGCCCGGCTATCACACCACCGGGCGTTCGGCGGCCTTCTGGGAAGAGGCCTATGGCGGTCCCGGCGTCTATCCGCTCACCGAGGCTTCGGGCCGTTTCCTGCGCGAAGGCGGCTTCCTGACCCCGCGCGGGGGGCTGAACATCGGCCGGGCGGAAGATCGTGCCAAGGTGGAAGCCTTCGTGGAACGTTTCGCCGCGCTGGGGGCCAATGTGCAGTTGCTGGAGCGCGCCGCGCTGGAAGCCATCGTGCCGGGGCTGAAGCCTGACTGGGTCGTCGGCTCGTGGGAACCCGATTGCGCGGACATCGACGTGGCCGGCCTTCACCAGCACTATCTTGGCGTCGCGCGCCGCATCGGCACCGTGCTGCGCGTGCGTGCGCGGGTCGATTGTCTGGAGCGCGATGGCGAAGGCTGGCGGCTGGATTGGGCCGGCGGACAGGCGCGCGCCGCGCTGGTCGTCAACGCTGGCGGCGCGTGGGCGGATGGCGTGGCCGCGCTGGCAGGCGCGCAAGGCCTGGGCATCACCCCCTTGCGCCGCACCGTGGTGCAACTGCGCACCGCGCCCGAACCGGCGGCCGACCTGCCGCTGACATTGGGCATCAACGAAGATTTCTATTTCAAGCCGCAGGCCGGGCGCGTGTGGCTTTCCCCGCACGATGAAACCCCCGACGTCCCGCGCGATGCCGCGCCCGAGGAACTCGATGTCGCCATCGCCATCGACCGCATGAGCCATGTGGTCGATTGGCGCGTGGAGGCGGTGGAGCGGCGCTGGGCGGGACTGCGCAGTTTCGCGCCCGATCGCCTGCCGGTCTATGGCTTCGATCCCAAGGTAGCCGGCTTCTTCTGGTTTGCCGGGCAGGGCGGCTATGGCATCCAGACCGCGCCCGCCGCCGCGCGCCTTGCCACGCAATTGCTGCTGGGGCTGGACACCGATGCCCTTACGGAACGCATCGACCCCGCGCGCTATTCCCCCGGGCGGTTCCACCGGACCGGATAGGACTGGATTCCCCTTTGCGCAGGGGCCATGGTACGTCCCGGACGGGACCATGAACCTTTGATCGGGAGTTTTCCTGCAATGGCGCACCGTTTTGAAATCCGCCAGAACAAGGCTGGCGAATACGTCGCCTATTTCTGCCACAACGCCGAAACGATCTTCTGGACAGAGGGCTACAAGTCCAAGGCCAGCGCGAAGAACGCGATCGATTCCATCCTCAAGAACGGCCCTGCGGCCGAGGTGGTCGATACCACCGCCTGACCTGCCAAAGTTGAGATCGACCTAGACGGGTCTAGAGGGGGTCTGGATCGACCTGACCCCCGCAAGGTGGGTCTGCGCAGGGTCTGGAAGGGCCCTGCGCGACCCTGTTTTTGGCTAGGCCGCCCCCCCTGTTTTTGGCTAGGCCGCCACCGCCGCGTCGCTGGCCAGCTTGTCCACCCGTTGGTTCTCCGGGTGGCCGTCATGGCCCTTCACCCACACCCATTCGATGGTGTGCTGCTTCGCCGCCGCCACCAGCGCGCGCCACAGGTCTTCGTTCTTCACCGGCTTGTTGTCGGCCGTTTTCCAGCCCTTTTTCTGCCAGCCGAAGATCCACTTGGTGATGCCGTCCAGCACATATTTGCTGTCGGTGTGCAGCGTCACCCGGCAGGGCTGGTTCAGCGCCTCCAAAGCCTTGATCGCGCCCATCAATTCCATGCGGTTGTTGGTCGTTTCGCGTTCCGACCCCGCCATTTCCTTTTCGATTTCGCCCATCCGCAACAGCGCACCCCAGCCGCCCTTGCCGGGATTGCCCTTGCACGCGCCGTCGGTGAAAATCTCGACGTGCTTCACGCGAAAACCTCTGGATTTGAACGATAAAACGCAAGGCGGCGGGCAAAGGCCATGGGATCTTTCTTCGTGACCAGCGCGTCCGCCGGGGTGTTGAGCCAATCATAGGCGCGGGTCATGGCAAAGCGCATCGCCGCGCCTTGCGCCAGCAGCGGCAGGGCGGCGCGTTCGGCGGCGGACAAGGGGCGCACGCTTTCGTAGCCTTCGAGCAGCGCGGCCGAGAGGTCTTCGCGGAAGGTCTGCCCGGTCGCGTCAAAGCACCACGCTGCGTGGGTGACGGCGACATCATAGGCCAGCAAGTCATTGCAGGCGAAGTAGAAATCGATCATCCCCGTCACCCGTTCGCCCAGCATCAGGACGTTGTCGGGGAACAGATCGGCATGGATCACGCCGGTCGGAAGGTCGGATGGCCATGCGGCGGCAAGGCGCGGCAGGTCCATCGCCACCATCTCCGCCAGCGCCGGATCGATGCTCGCCAGCCCTTCCGGCCCGCATTCGCCCGCGAGACGCTGCCATTCGGCAACGCCCATGCCGTTGGCGCGCCTGCCGGCAAAATCGGCCGCGCTCCGGTGCATCCGGGCCAGTTCCACGCCCACCGCGCGGGCCTGCGCCGGGGTGGGATCGCTGACCGAAACGCCGGGCAGGAATTCGATCAGCGCCAGCGCCTTCATGTTCCCGTTGGCGTCCCCGCGCATCCGGTAGAGCGCGCCATCGCGGTCGTGGATCGTGCGCGGCACCGGGCAGCCTTTGGCCGCGAGGTGATCGAGCAGCGAGAGGAAATAGGGCAGGTCTTCCAGCTCGATGCGGAATTCGTACATCGTCAGAATGAAGCGCGTGGCGCCTTTGCCCCCCGCTCCGGCATCCGCACCGGTGGTTTCCAGCAGCCAGTTGCTGTTGGAAACGCCCTCGGCAATGCCCTTGGCCGAAACCAGTTGCCCCACGTCGAATGCCGCAACCAGCGCCGCCATGTCCTCGGCGCCAAGGTGGGTGTAAACCGCCATCGTCGTGCTCTTTCTCAGTCGGCCAGCTGGCGCGGCAGCTTGAACACCATGTGTTCCTCGGCCGTGGTGACGGTCTGTTCCGTGACTGCGCGCCACGAAGCCAGTCGTTCCACCACTTCGCGAACCAGCACTTCGGGCGCGCTGGCCCCGGCGGTGAGGCCCAGCGTGGTCACGCCATCGAGCCAGCTTTCCTCGATCTCGGCAGCGCGCTGGATCAGGCGCGCGGCTGCGCCTTCGCGCTCTGCCACTTCGACCAGCCGCAGCGAGTTGGAGCTGTTGGGGGCGCCGATCACCAGCACCAGCTGGCATTTGGGTGCAATCGCCTTGACCGCCGCCTGCCGGTTGGAGGTGGCATAGCAGATGTCCTCAGCCTTCGGCCCCACGATCTGCGGAAACCGCGCCTTCAACGCCGCGATGATCTCGGCCGTATCGTCCACCGAAAGCGTCGTCTGCGTCAGGAACGCCAGCGGGGCATCGTCGGGGAAATCGAGCGCGGCCACATCGGCCACCGTTTCCACCAGCGTGATCGTGCCTTCGGGAACCTGCCCCATCGTGCCGATCACTTCGGGGTGGCCTTTGTGCCCGATGAACAGGATGTGCTTGCCCGCTTCCACCTTGCGTTCGGCCTGACGGTGGACCTTGCTGACCAGCGGGCAGGTGGCGTCGAGCCAGTCCAGCCCGCGCTCGGTCGCCGCCGCCGGCACCACCTTGGGCACGCCGTGCGCGGAAAAGACCACCGGTGCGCCATCGGGCACCTGATCCAGTTCTTCCACGAACACCGCGCCCTTGGCCTTCAGGCTATCGACCACGAACTTGTTGTGGACGATTTCGTGCCGCACGAAAACCGGCGCGCCATAGCGTTCGATCGACCGTTCCACGATCTCGATAGCGCGGTCCACCCCGGCGCAAAAGCCGCGCGGCGCCGCGATCAGCAACGTCAGGGGAAGGGCGGGGGAATCCGGAAAGCTGGCGTTCATGCACGCGCCCTTAGCAGCCGACCAACGCCTCGAAAACCCGAAGCCCTAAAAACCCCGCCGGCAAGGGCGCGCCCATTGCCCAAAGGGCGCGCCATCGGTAGAGGTGACCGCAAATCGCAGCCGTCCACCGGCTGCCCCAAGTGACAGGAACGCCCATGACGCCCAAGTCCCGCCGCCTTGCCCTGCTCGGCACGCCCCTGCTGGCGGCCCTCGCGCTGGGCGCCTGTGCCAAGGGCAAGGGCGAACTGGTGGTGGACGACAGCGTGGGCGTGACCGCGCTGCGCAGCCCGTGCCCGACCGTGGGCATCCCGGAAATGACCGGCGACGTGACGCTGTTTTCGGCGCCCGGCCGCACCGATGCGGGCGCGATCGACCTGACGGCATCGATCACCAACCTGCGCAGCACGTGCGACGATGCCTCTGGCGGGCCGAAGCTGCACACGCAGCTGAGCTTTGACGTGCTGGCCCGCCGCAGCGATACGCGCGGTGCGCGCCACGTGGACCTGCCGTATTTTTCGGTCGTCATGCGCGGCGGCAACAGTGTCATCGCAAAGCGCCTCGGCACCATCGCGCTGGACTTTGCCGATGGGCAGGAACGCGCGCAGGCCCGCGCCAGCGCCGATTCCTGGGTGGACCGGGCCGAGGCGACGCTGCCGAACGATATCCGCCAGCGCCTGATGAAGAAGCGCCGCGCGGGCGATGCCGACGCCGCGATCGATCCGCTGGCGCAGCCTGACGTGAAGGCTGCGCTGGCCAAGGCGAGCTTCGAACACCTCGTCGGCTTCCAGCTGACCAACGACCAGCTCGCCTACAACGCCACGCGATAAGTGCCGGCGCTGCGGCGCCGCCCTGAAATCCTGCCCTCCCGGCGCGTGCTGCGCACGGGAGGGTTTCCCTATTTCCCCCATTTGCGCTAACGGCCCCACCCATGACCGACCAGACCACGCCCATTTTCGCCGACTTCGCCCAAGTGATCGACGCCGCGCTGACCGCGCTGGAAGCCGCCGGCACGCTGCCCGCCGGCCTGCCGCGCGCCGCCGTGACCTGCGAACCGCCGCGCGATGCGAGCCATGGCGACCTTTCCACCAATGCCGCGATGGTGCTGGCGAAGCCCGCGGGCACCAATCCGCGCGCGCTGGCGAGCGCGCTGGTGGCGGAGCTGGAGAAGGAGCCGCGCGTGGTTTCGGCCGAAATCGCCGGGCCGGGCTTCATCAACCTGCGCCTGACGGGCGAGGCGTGGCTGGCCGAGCTCCACCTGATTGCCGCGCGCGGGGCCGACTATGGCCGTTCCGCGATGGGCGGGGGCAAGGTGGTGAACGTGGAATACGTGTCCGCCAACCCCACCGGTCCGATGCACATGGGCCACTGCCGTGGCGCGGTGGTGGGCGATGCGCTGGCCGAATTGCTGGCGTTCACCGGCCACAAGGTGATCAAGGAATACTACGTCAACGACGCCGGTGCGCAGGTGGACGTGCTCGCGCGGTCGGCGCACGTCCGCTACCGCGAGGCGCTGGGCGAGGCCGTGGGCGCAATCCCCGAAGGCCTTTACCCGGGCGATTACCTGATCCCGGTCGGGCAGGCGCTCGCCGCCGAATTTGGCGACAAGTATGCCGCCGCGCCGGAAAGCGAATGGCTGCTGCTGTTCCGCGCCAAGGCGGTTGCCGCAATGCTCGACATTATCCGGTCGGACCTTGCCCAGCTGGGCATCCATCACGACCTGTTCTCGTCGGAAGCGGAGCTTCAGGCATCGGGCAAGGTTGACGCCGCCGAACAGTGGCTGCGCGCGCACGATCTGGTTTATGACGGCCTGCTGGAAGCGCCCAAGGGCAAGACGCCCGAGGACTGGGAAGCGGTGGAGCTGCCGCTGTTCCGTTCCACGAAGTTCGGCGACGATCAGGACCGCCCGATCAAGAAGTCGAACGGGACGTGGACCTATTTCGGCGCGGACCTCGCCTATCACTTCCAGAAGGCGCAGAGCGCGGACGCTCTGGTGGATATCTGGGGCGCCGACCATGCCGGCACGGTGAAGCGGATCAAGGCGGCCGTGGCCGCGCTGACCAGCGCCGAAGGGCAGGAGCCCAAGCCGTTCGAGATCAAGCTGGTGCAGATGGTGCAGTTGCTGCGCGATGGCCAGCCGGTGAAAATGTCCAAGCGGTCCGGCAATTTCGTGACGCTGGCCGAAGTGGTTGAGGAAGTGGGCAAGGACGTGGTGCGTTTCACCATGCTGACCCGCAAGCCCGACGCGCAGATGGATTTCGATTTCGCCAAGGTGGTGGAAGCGAGCAAGGACAACCCGGTTTTCTACGTTCAGTATTGCCATGCGCGCGTGTGTTCCACGCTGCGCAAGGCGGCGGCCGAAGGCTTTGCGCCGTCGGATGCGAACCTTGCGCTGCTGGGCGCGGAAGAGCTGGACCTCGTGCGGCTGGCCGCGCAGTTCCCGCGCGTGGTCGAAGGCGCTGCGGTGGCGCGCGAGGCGCACCGCGTGGCGTTTTTCCTCCACGATCTGGCTGCCGCGTTCCATGCCTATTGGAACGTGGGCAACGACCGGCCTGACAAGCGCTTCATTGTGGCACAAGACTCCGCTTTGACCGCAGCGCGCCTTTTCCTTGGCGCGCAAATCGGGCAAGTGGTGCGCAACGGTCTCGCCCTGCTGGGCGTGGAAGCGGCCGAGGAACTCTAAAAGGGTACGCGATATGGTCGGGGGCGAAGGCAACACGTGGGAAGACAGGGCTGACGAGGCGGTGGACGCCGTCGCGGCTGAAGCGCCGGGCCTTGCGCTGGGCGAGGAAGAGCGCCTGCCCTGGCTGGAAAGCGCCGACGATGTCGATCTGGACGAACCGGCGGCTGACAGTGGCCGTCTGATCGGCTTTGCCATTGCCGCGCTGCTGCTGCTGGCGGCGATCGTGGGTGGCATCTTCTGGTTTACCCACCGCACCAGCGCCCCGACGACCGCCGACGGCAGTCTGATCGAGGCGAGCAAGGAACCCTACAAGATCGCGCCGAAGGACCCGGGCGGCAAGACCTTCCAGGGCACGGGCGATTCCAGCTTCAAGGTGAGCGAGGGCGAGCACCCGCAGGCGACCATCGCCGGCGGCACCGCGCCTGCGCCTGCGCCTGCGCCCGCCGCCAAGCCGAGCGCGTCAGCCTCTGCCGCCGCTGCCGCTCCGGCACCTGCGGCTGCTGGCGGCGTGGGCGTGCAGATTGGCGCGTTCTCCAGCAACGCCGCCGCCGAAGCGGCGTGGAGCAAGCTTTCGGTCGCGCATGAATCGCTCAAGGGCCTTTCGCACCGCGTGGTGGAGGGCAAGGCCGATATCGGGACGGTCTATCGCCTGCAGGCGCTTTCGGCCGACGTGGCCTCTGCCAACACGCTGTGCACGGGGCTGCAGTCCGCCGGGCTGAAGTGCCAGGTGAAGCGCTGATCTGATCAGGGGCCCCGCCGGTTGCCGGCGGGGTGCCCGATCAGAGGTTGGCCTTGATCATCCAGTCGTGGAACAGGCGCACCGGGCGGCTTTGCAGCGCGCGCGGGCGGCAGACGAACCAGTACGAATACGGGCTGTCGACGTTGATGTCGTAGACCCGGGCCAGACGCGGATCGTGGCTGCGGACGAAGTGATCGTCATGCATGATCGCGATGCCGAGCCCTTGCGCGGCGGCTTCGAGGATCAGCTGGCCTGAATCGAAGTGGTCGATGGCGGCCGGCTCCAGCGCTTCGAGATGGAGCGTGCGCTTCCACGCCTCGAAGCTGGCGGGCAGGTCGTTGTGGACGAGGAACGTCTGCTTGTTGAGCTTGGCGAGGTCGGGCCGGTCGCCAAGGTCGGCGGCAAGGTCCTTGTTGGCAATGGCATAGACGCGGTTGTGATCCAGCCGGACCGCGTGGAGCGAGGTGTCCGGTCCTTCGGACAGGATGATCGCCGCATCGATGGTGTCGCCAAGGCGGGTATCGGCCTGGTGCGAACTATCGATGTCGATGTGCAGTTGCGGGTGCAGCTTGCGCAGCTCGCCCAGCCGCGGGAACAGGCGCTGGCTGCCGAACAGGGGCAGCACGCCCAGCCGCAGGCGCATGACCTTGCCGGTATCGACCAGCCGGTCGATGCGGTCGGTCATTTCGTCCATCAGAGGCGCGACGGCATCGTAAAGCTGCTGGCCTTCGTCGGTGAGCTTGAGCGCCTGATGCTTGCGTTCGAACAGCGGCTTGCCGACGAATTCCTCCAGCGCGCCAAGACGGCGTGACAGGGCTGAGGGGCTGAGCGCGAGTTCGGCGGCGGCGGTCTTTGCCGAGCCTGCGCGCACGACGCGGATGAAGGCTTCCAGCGAGCGCAGCGGGGGGAGGCGGCGGATCATGCGGTCACTCTTCGTTGTCCGTGCCGGGCGCGCGCGGGGCATGGAGGCGCAGGCGCGTTAGACGCCGTTCGTCGCCGCCGGTTACCTCGATCCGCCAGCCGCTGTCGTGCGCAAGCACGCGGCCGACCGGCGGAACCTCGCCCGCCAGCACCACGGCGAGGCCGCCGAGCGTATCGACGTCCTCTTCGACAATGGCAAGTCGGGGATCTACCGTTTCGGCCACTTCGTCCAGTTCGACGCGGGCATCGGCGTCCCAGGTCTCCGGATCGAGCCGCTTGAGCAGGGCGACGGGGGCGTCGTCGTGCTCGTCCTCGATCTCGCCGACGATTTCCTCGACCAGATCCTCGATGGTGATGATGCCGTCGGTGCCGGAATATTCGTCGATGACGATGGCAAGGTGGGTGCGGCTGGCGCGCATGTCGGCCAGAACGTCGATCGCGCCGCGCGCCTGCGGCACGAACAGCGGCTGGCGCATCAGCGGCAGCCAGTCCTTGGGCGCGGCCTTGCCGCCGATGGCCATCGCGGCAAGGTGCGGGAACACATCCTTGATGTGGATCATGCCGATCACTTCATCGAGCGATTCGCCATAGACCGGCAAGCGGCTGTGGCCGTGTTCGGCAAAGGCGGAAACGACCTGTTCGAATGTGGATTCGGCGGGGATCGCCACGATCTGCCCGCGCGGAATGGCGACGTCGTCGGCGTCATGCTCGCTGAAATGGAGCAGGTTCTTGAGCATCTGGCGTTCGAGCGGGACGAGATCGCCATCGGCGCCATCGTCTATTCCCGGTTCGCCTTCGTGTTCCTCGATCGCTTCCTCGATCTGCGCGCGCAGCGACTGATCGTGGTCCGGCCCGCGGAAAAACCCCTTCAGGATGCGCCAGAGCGCGCGGTTACTGTCCCCTTCGCCCGAACGGTTTTCACCGCCGGACCCGTTACCTTCGGCCACTGGCCAGAACTCCTGATACTACGAATGGTCCGCATATGGGTCGGCAAGGCCCAGCAACGCAAGCGCCTTCCGCTCCAGCGCTTCCATTTCCTCGGCTTCCGCCTCGCCCGTTTCGTGATCGTAGCCCGCCAGATGAAGCAGGCCGTGGATGACAAGGTGGGTGGCGTGGGCTTCGACCGCGATGCCCTTGTCGGCCGCTTCACGGGCGCAGACGCCGTGGGCAAGGATCATATCGCCCAGCATTCCCGGCGCATTCGGCTGCGCGGCGGCGGCCAGCACCTCGTCACGCGACAGCATGGGGAAGGACAGCACGTTGGTCGGCTTGTCCTTGGCCCGCCATTGCTTGTTGAGCGCGTGGACTTCGTCATCATCCGCCATGACGAGGCTGACCAGCAGGTGTTCGTGCGCCAGTTCCGGGGCGACCTGTCCGGCGGCTTCGGCCGCGCGGGCGGCCAGCGCCTCCCAGTCGGTGGTCGAAGGCCAGACGGCGTCGATATCGAGTTCGAGCGTGGGTGCGGTCATGCGGGCTTTCGTAGTTCGGGCTGCCGGGTGGCACCACCCCCAAACCGCCTCCTTTGATGAGGAGGCGGCTCAAGCATTACAAGTCGCGGCCTTCGTTGGCGCCTTCGTAGGCTTCGACGATGCGGCCGACGATGGGGTGGCGCACGACGTCGGCGGTGCTGAAGCGCACGGTGCCGATGCCGTCGATGCCTTCAAGCCGCCCGACCGCGTCGGCAAGGCCGCTGGCCGCAGTGCCGCCGGGCAGATCGACCTGCTTGGGATCGCCGCACACGACCATGCGGCTGTTCTGGCCAAAGCGGGTGAGGAACATCTTCATCTGTGCAGGCGTGGTGTTCTGTGCCTCGTCCAGGATGACGAAGGCATCGGCCAGCGTCCGGCCGCGCATGAAGGCGATGGGCGCGATCTCGATTTCCGCGCTGGCGATGCGGCGTTCCACCTGTTCGGGCGGCATGCAATCGTAGAGCGCGTCGTAGAGCGGGCGCAGGTACGGATCGACCTTTTCCTTCATGTCGCCGGGCAGGAAGCCGAGCCGTTCGCCTGCCTCCACCGCCGGGCGCGAGAGGATCAGGCGCTGGACCGAACCGCTCATCAACTGGGCCACGGCCTGCGCCACGGCGAGATAGGTCTTGCCGGTGCCGGCCGGGCCAAGCGCGAAGATCACGTCGTCCTTTACCAGCGAACGCATGTATTCGATCTGCGTGGCGCTGCGCGGGACGATGGTTTTCTTGCGCGTGCGGATCATGATCGGCGGGGTGCCCTGCGGCGCGCCGGTGATGATGCCTTCCAGGGTGGGTTCGTTGGACATGACGATCAGCGAATCGAGCGTGCCGGCGTCGATCTCCTGCCCCTGTTGCAGGCGTTGCAGAAGGCCGCGCAGCACATCGCGCGCACGGGCGACCGAATCCTCCGGCCCTTCGATCAGCACGCGGTTGCCGCGCGCGGAGATATAGACGCCGAGGCGGTTTTCGATCTGCACGAGGTTCTGGTCGAACTGGCCGAACAGCGCGCCCAGCATCGTCTGTTCCTCGAACTCGACCTCAACCCGCGCGCGGCGGGGCTGCTGGCCGGCGCGATGATCCCCCCCGTGGGCACCGCCATAGTGGCTGCCTTCGTGAACGGTATCGCGATGCGCCTCACCCGGGGCGCGGGGGAACTTGCGAGCCATGCGTCTCCTTTTGTCAGCCTTCACGAGATTATGCCTCCCGGCCCCCGGCGCAAGGTGGTGGGCACGAAATTCCGCCGTGGCAGAAAGATTTGCACAGCCATGTTGCGACTGTGCTGCGAACAATGTCGCGCCTGCGCGACAAAGCTGTTGCGAATGTGAAGGCGGGATACCGATCCGGTTCAGGCGCGTTGAGCGACAAGGGAACCAGAGGCCGACCCGGTGGGCCGGTTCGAGAAGGAGAATGCACGATGCGTAAGTTCTTGCTGGCCGCCATCGCCGCCACCATCATGGGTGCGGGCGCCGCGCCGGGCATCGCCAGCGCGCAGACCGCGCAGCTGGATCGTGACCACGCCGTTATGGCACAGCATCGTGCCGATGTGCAGCGCGACCGTGCCGAAGTGCGCCACGACCGCATGGATATGCGACAGGACCGCCGCAGCGGGGATCGCATGGCCATGCACCACGACCGCCGCGCGTGGGGCCATGACCGGGCCGAGATGCGCCGCGACCGCCACCACCTGCGCACGGCGCGCCATCACTATCGCCAGCACCGTCATCACTGGCGCCATCACAACGGCTGATCGCGTGGCGGCATGATGCAACAGACGGCGGGGGCGTTGCCTCCGCCGTTTTGCGTTCAGGCGATCACGCGGCCGGCAATCGAGTTCGGGCCGGCGTCGATCAGGTCCACCTCCACCAGATCGCCGATTGCGACATCGGCGGTGAAGTGGACGGATTGCAGCCAGGGGGATTTACCCAGCCATTGGCCGGGGTGCTTGCCGCGCCGTTCCACCAGAACGGTGCAGCGGCGGCCGATGCTGCCTTGATTGAAGGCCAGCTGATCGCGGTTGAGCGCGGATTGCAGGCGTTGCAGGCGTTCGTCCATCACGGCGGCGGAAACCTGTCCCTCCATCGTGGCGGCGGGCGTGCCGGGGCGGGGCGAATACTTGAAGCTGAACGCCTGTGCATAGCCGACCGCATCGACAAGGTGCAGCGTGTCTTCGAATTCGGCATCGGTTTCACCGGGGAAGCCGACGATGAAATCGCCCGACAGCGCGATGTCGGGCCGCACGGCGCGGAAGCGGTCGAGCAGCTTGAGATAGCTTTCCGCCGTGTGGCTGCGGTTCATGGCGCGCAGGACGCGGTCGTTGCCCGATTGCACCGGCAGGTGGAGGAAGGGCATCAGCTTTGCGTTGGTGCCGTGCGCCTCGATCAGGGCGTCGTCCATGTCGGCCGGGTGGCTGGTGGTGTAGCGAATGCGTGCGAGATCGGGGATGCGGGCGAGTTCCTCTGCCAGCCCGGCAAGGCCGGTGGCGCGGCCCCTGGCGTCTTCGCCCGCCCATGCGTTGACGTTCTGGCCCAGCAGCGTGATTTCGCGCGCGCCGCCTTCGACCAGCAGTTTCGCTTCTTCGATCAGGTCGGCAAACGGACGGCTGATTTCGGCGCCGCGCGTATAGGGCACCACGCAGTACGTGCAGAACTTGTCGCAGCCTTCCTGAATGGTGAGGAAGGCGCTGGGGCCGGAGCGGCGGCGGCGGGGCAGGGCCGCGAACTTCGCCTCGGCCGGCATGTCGGTTTCGGTCGAGCGGCGACCGGCGGCGGCTTCGGCCACCATATCGGGCAGGCGATGGTAGGATTGCGGGCCGACCACGACCTTCACCGAAGGCGCGCGGGCCATGATTTCCTCACCCTCCGCCTGCGCGACGCACCCGGCGACGGCGATCAGCGGGGTGGTGCCGTCCTCGCGGCGCAGGCGGCCGATGTCGGAATAGACCTTTTCGGTGGCCTTTTCGCGGATGTGGCAGGTGTTGAGCACGACCAGATCGGCGTCGGTGCCTTCGGGCGCGACCGACATGCCCTGCGCGCCCAGCAATTCCGCCATGCGTTCGCCATCATAGACGTTCATCTGGCAGCCGAAGCTTTTGACGCGATAGGTTTTGGGAGGGGTGGTGGCCGACATAAGGCGCGGCCCATACGCGATTTTTGGGACGGGTAGAAGGGTGGGGTTGCATATGTACGTATCGCTGTACATATTGGACGTACAGGAGATCCCGCCATGGACGTTGTGACCTATACCGATACGCGCGCGCACCTGAAGGAGGTGATGGACCGCGTGGTGGCCGATCACGCGCCGGTGGTGATCTCGCGCCAGAAGGGCGAGGCGGTGGTCATGGTTTCGCTGGCGGACTGGAACGCTATCGAGGAAACGGTGCACCTGCTGTCGAGCGAGGCCAACGCGGCGCGGTTGAAGGCGGCGGTGGCGCAACTGGATGCGGGCAAGGGCACCGCGCGCGATCTGATCGAGCCGTGAAGCTGGTTTTCGCCGATGCGGCGTGGGAGGATTACCTGCACTGGCAGGCGCACGCGCCCAACGTGCTGCAACGGGTGAACGACCTGATCAAGGAATGCCGCCTCACGCCGTTCAAGGGTACAGGCAAGCCGGAGCCGCTGAAAGGCGATCTGAAAGGCTGGTGGTCACGCCGGATCACGCTGGAGGATCGGCTGGTCTATCGCGTGACGGGCAGCGGCGCGGACCAGCAACTGGAAATTGCGCAGTGCCGGTTTGATTATTGACCGCTGCGCCGGATGAAGTGCTGTTGTACCGGGTGTTCTTGAGCGATTTCCCGCTCCGGTATGGGAGCATCGGTCGACCATTGTTTTCCAGCAATCAAGAGGCAGGCAATTAAGGCGAAAGCCGAAATGCCCATGATGCAATAGAAGAGTCGAGGGTTTTCTGTCCGTTTGACAGTTGAGCCATGGATGGCAGCGACGCCGAACTTCAATCCCACCATAAAATTGCCGGCTGCTAGTGCCGAGATAAGCAGGGCAAAGAAGCTGTCGGCTGACATCATGCTTCTTCTGCCCTGTCGTGCGCGGCCTGTTCCTGCGCGGTGAAGCGGACTTGGGGCACGTTGAGGCCGAAGGGGCGGACCGGGTGGCCCAGCGCTGCTTCGAGGGCGGGCTGGATGCGGGCGCGGGCTTCGGCGGCGATGGCCTTGCGGCCCGAATGAT
The DNA here is from genome assembly GCA_039804665.1 of Pseudomonadota bacterium. Lineage (GTDB taxonomy): Bacteria > Pseudomonadota > Alphaproteobacteria > Sphingomonadales > Sphingomonadaceae > Novosphingobium. Next base: position 44,967 of record JBDLVU010000012.1, read on the forward strand.
CGCGCGGGTCGAACGGATCGAGGAAGTGGATGTGCAGCGGGAAGCTGCCCCGGCGTGCAAGCACGCGCAGCGCGTTGGCAAGGCCGGATTCCTCGCCGATCCAGCCGATCCATTCGCCAAGGCGGCCATAATCGAGCAGCACCGGCTGCACGAGCACGCCGGCGGGCGGCGGTTCCAGCACGCGCAGCATCGCGGTCTTGAACGGCAACAGCGATTTGCCGTCGGTGGTGGTGCCTTCGGGGAAGACGGTGACGGACCAGTTGTCGGCCAGCGCTTCCTTCAGGCGGTTGATCTGGTCGGCCACGCCCATGCGGTCTTCGCGCGAAACGAACACGGTGCGGTTGAGCTTGGCCAGCCAGCCCACCACGGGCGCGCGCTCCAGCTCTGCCTTGGCGACGAAGGCGGTCCCGCTGGCGCCGGCGAGTGCGAGGATGTCTACCCACGAAACGTGGTTGGCGATGAAGAACACATCGCGCCGCAAATGCGTGCCGTGGACCTTGACCCGTGCCCCCGCCAGCCGCGCGGCCATGCGCAGGAACAGCATCGGGATGGGCGATCCGTAATGAATCGTGCGCCACACGAAGTGCAGCGGCAGGCATACCAGCAGCGCGAGCAGCAGTCCGGAAAGGCGCAAGGCGATGCGGACCTTGCCCGAAAGGGTTATCGGGCGGTCGCGCTCGGGACCGAGGCTTTCAGCCTTCGCGGTCAAGCTTGACGCCGTAGAGTTCCATGCGGTGATCGACGAGGCGATAGCCCAGCTTTTCCGCGATCTGGCGTTGCAGCGCTTCGAGTTCGGGATCGACGAATTCGATGACCTTGCCCGTTTCCACGTCGATCAGGTGATCGTGGTGCGCTTCGGGCGTCGCTTCATACCGGGCGCGGCCATCGCCGAAATCGTGACGATCGAGGATGCCGGCCTCTTCGAACAGGCGCACGGTGCGGTAGACCGTGGCGATCGAGATGCGCGGATCGCGCGCGGCGGCGCGTTCGTGCAGCTTTTCCACGTCGGGGTGGTCGTTGCTTTCCGACAGGACGCGCGCGATCACCCGGCGCTGTTCGGTGATGCGCAGGCCGCGTTCGGCGCAAAGGGCCTCGATATCGATGGGTTGGTGCACGTTGGACCCGCAAATGAAAATGGCCCGCCGATCATAGAGCGGCGGGCCAATTCTTCAACCGGCTGCGACAGGATGGTCGCAGGGGTGAAACCGTATTCAGGCGGCGGCGGGCTTGCGGCCGCGCTTGGGCGCGGGCTTGCGGCCCAGACCGATCTTCTTTGCCAGCTCACGCCGCTTTTCGGCATAGGCGGGGGCGACCATCGGATAATCGGCGGGCAAATTCCAGCGCGCGCGATACTGTTCCGGAGTCATGTTGTAGCGCGTGGCAAGATGACGCTTGAGCATCTTCAATTTCTTGCCGTCTTCAAGACAGACGATGTGATCGTTCTTGATCGACGAACGCACTGAAACGGCGGGTTCGGGCGCCGGTTCGGGCGCGGGTTCAGACGGATTGAGGCCGGCGAGCGCGGAATAGACGTTCGAGATCAGCACCGGCAAATCGCCGACAGCGACGCTGTTGTTGCTGACATGGGCTGCGACGATATCCGATGTTAGCGTGATCAGCGTTTCACGCATATCATTCTCGATGTCACTCATTGCGATCCGACCTTTGTGTCTGGAGGAATTGGCGATGACCGTGGAACCTTTTCGACTCTCACGGAATAGCACGGCATCTATACATCACCGCTTGGGAGATACAACCATACTGGAGCCGCCTATTCGGCCAAATGACCGAAAATTCATGTTTCGATAGAATTGGCGTGATTATTCAACCAGAAGTTGATGGCTGATCGCATCAAGCCGGTCGCCGTCCGTGGTGCGATAATAGCGCGGACGGACGCCCACGGGAGCGAAACCGTGGCTGACGTAGAGGTGTCCGGCAGGATTGCCGGCGCGCATTTCCAGAAAAAGACGCCGCGCGCCGCGTTGTTTGGCATCGTCGATGAAGCGCGCAAGTAGACGATGCGCCAATCCCTTGCGACGATGGTCGGGGTGAATGGCGAATAGCAGCAGTTCTTCTTCGTCGAGAATACCCCGCGACAGGAAAAAGCCTGCCGCGTCATCGCTCGGGCCGAATTCGCTTTCACCAGACGGGCCGATCAGGCCGTAATGCGTTCCGGTGAGCAGGAGCGAGTCCGCCACCTGCCGACGGTTCCAGGCCTCGCCATATTTGGGCGGGAAGGCCCGCTCCATCACGCTCATGATCCGGTCGATATCGTCGAGAGGCGGGATCATGGCGCGCGCTTCAGGCAGGAACGCCGGGCAGACGCGCGTCGGGCGCGCGGCCATATGTGGGCACCGGATCGGGTTGGAGCGCATGCTGTGGCAGCAGCGCAAAGGCGCGTGCATCGGGCCACAGCGCCATGGCGACCGCGCCGTCGCCGCGCGCGCGGGCCAGCGCTTCGGCCTGGCTGCCGGCAACGACCGCGCCGCGCGTAGCGTTGACGGCCAGCGCAAAGAGCGCGCCGACGGGCTCGCGCCGCGCGTCCGCGCCCATGGCCACGACCGCAGTGTACGGCAGCGCCCACGAGTCCTGCACGACCGCGAGCGTGAGCGTCGCG
>JBDLVU010000013.1:0-40635 GCA_039804665.1 Pseudomonadota bacterium
CAACCTGTCGGACCGGTTCGGGCGGCGCCCGGTGCTGCTTGCCTCGATCTGTGCGCTTGGGCTGGATTACCTGTTGCAGGCCAGCGCGCCGAACATGGGCTGGCTGGTGCTCGGTCGCTTGATCGCGGGGGTTACCGGGGCCAGCTTTTCCGCCGCCTATGCCTATATCGCCGACGTGACGCCGCCTGAAAAGCGCGCGGCGAGCTTCGGCCTGATGGGTATGGCGTTCGGCGTCGGCTTCGTGGTCGGGCCGGCGATTGGCGGGCTGCTGGGTGCGATCAGCCCGCGCCTGCCGTTCGCGGCGGCGGCGGTGCTGGCGCTGGCCAACTTCGTGTTCGGCTTCTTCGTGCTGAAGGAAAGCCTTGCGCCGGAAAACCGCCGTCCGTTCGATCTGCGCCGCGCGAACGCGCTGGCCGCGCTCAAGGCCTTGCGCGGGCAGAACGATACCGTGCTGTGGTTCGTGGCGGCACTGGGCACATGGCAACTGGCGCACATCGTCTATCCGGCGGCATGGGCCTATATCGCGATTGCCGCCTATGGCTTTGACACGCGGCAGGTCGGTCTGGCGCTTGCCGCCGTCGGATTCTCCAGCGCGATGGTGCAGGGGCTGGGTTTGCGCAAGGTGCTGCCCCGCATTGGCGAACGCCGCGCGGTGATGCTGGGCATCGCAGGGCTGATCGGCGCGGCGGTGCTCTACACGGTCGCGCGGCACACCTGGGAAGTCTATCTGGCGGTTGTGGTGGGGTCGTTGCAGGGCTTTGTGCAGCCTTCGATCTCGGGCCTGAACAGCCGCGCCGTCGATGCGCGCAGTCAGGGCGAATTGCAGGGCGCGGTGCAGTCTATCGGCTCGATCGCCGCGATCATCGGCCCGCCGCTTTACACCCAGACGCTCGCCCGGTTCAGCGGTCCCGGCGCAATGCTGGACCTGCCGACGATGCCGATGCTGGTGTCGGCCGTAATTTCGCTGGTGGCGCTGGGGCTGTTCCTGCGCGGCGCGCGAAAGCTAGACCTGACGTCAGGTTGAGATTCAGCTTTCCAGCTCGACATCCCAGTAAAGCCAGTCGCGCCAGCTTTCGTGCAGGTAGTTGGGCGGAAAGGCGCGGCCCTTGTCCTGCAATTGCCATGTGGTGGGGCGGATCGGCTGTTCCATCAGGCGCATGTGCGCTTGTGCCGGCGTACGTCCACCCTTCTTGAGGTTGCACGGCGCGCAGGCGGTGGAGACGTTTTCCCAGGTGGTGCGCCCGCCCAGCCGGCGCGGCACCACGTGGTCGAAGGTCAGGTGTTCGCCGGTGCCACAATACTGGCAGGTGAAGCGATCGCGCAGGAACAAATTGAAGCGCGTGAAGGCGGGAAATTCGCTGGGCCGCACATACTGCCGCAGCGCGATGACCGACGGGATCTTCATGTCGAGCGAGGGGCTGTGCACCGCGCGCTCATACGTGGCGATGATGTCCACGCGTTCAAGGAACACGGCCTTGATCGCGGTCTGCCACGGCCACAGGCTTAACGGGTAGTAAGACAGCGGCGTGAAATCGGCGTTCAGCACCAGCGCCGGGCAATTGGACAGATGGCGGCTGGCGGAGTGCCCGGTAAACCCGGCGTCGGCAACATAGCGGGATGCGGCGGCATCGCCGCTGTTGGGCCTGGCCGCAGCCGCCCGATCGATCAGCGCCTTATGAAGCATGCTCCGGTCGGGCCTTTCCGCAACACCATCGCCATTCCCCTATGGGGGGAGCATTGGGCGACGGGCGTGACCGCTTCGTGACGCATGGGCAGAAGGAACACCGCCGCCGCGCCCCCGTCAAGGGGAAAGCGGCGGCACTATCCACAGCCTCTTGCGCTCAGCCCGCCAGCGCCTTGACCAGATCGGTCAGGTAATCCCGGCCCTTGTAGAGCGAAAGCACCTCGACGCGTTCGTTCAGGCCGTGCAGCCCGTTGCCATCGGGATCAAGCCACACGCCGGGCACGCCATAGGTGGGAATGCCCACCGCCTCCAGATAGACGCCATCGGTCGCGCCGGTCAGCATCGTCGGGATCACCGGCACCCCGGGGAAGTGCTGTGCGGCCAGCTTTTCCACCGGACCCATGATGGCCGGGTCAAGCGGCGGGGGCACGGCGATCGGCTTGTCCTTCACGCGCTGTTCGATGGCGATCGCGGGGTTGGCGATCACCTTGGTCAGCATCGCCTGCGTCTCGTCCGACGTGCGGCCGGGGAACATCCGGCAATTGACGTTGGCGGTGGCGCGCTGTGGCAGCGCGTTCAGCGCATGGCCAGCGGTGACCATTGTCGCCACGCAGGCCGTGTGCAGCATGGAATTCAGCATCTTGTCCTGCTGCACCACGGCCAGCGCCGCCTTGTCGTCGGGATGCGCGGCAATGGTGATCATCGCCTTGCCCACGGCGTCGCCGCGCAAGGTGCCCATGCGCGTGAAGAAGGCGCGGGTGGTGTCGTTGAACTCCACCGGGAAATCGAAATCGCGGATTTTCAGCAGTGCGTCCGAAAGGTCGTAGATCGCGTTCTGCCGTACCGGCTGTGAACTGTGCCCGCCGGGATTGGTCGCGGTGAGGGTAAAGTCCTGATAGGCCTTTTCACCCACCTGCATTGACAGGCCTTCCAGCTTGCCGCCCTTGGCAATGGGCGTGCCGTTGGTGCGGCCGCCGCCCCCTTCGTTCAGCGCGAAGGCCGCGTCGATCAGGTCGCGCTTGTTCTTCGCCAGCCATTCCGCGCCGTTGAATGCGCCGGATGTCTCCTCGCCGCAGGTCAGGGCCAGCTTGATGGTGCGTTTCGGCTTGTAGCCCGCCTTGGCGAAGCGGACCATCATGTCGGTCCAGATTGCGGCCTGCGCCTTGTCGTCCACGGTGCCGCGGCCATAGAAATAGCCGTCTTCCTCGATCAGCGTGAACGGATCGCGGGTCCAGTCCTCGCGCCTTGCCTCCACCACGTCGAGATGCGCGAGCAGCAGCATCGGCTTGAGCGCCTTGGCGGTGCCGGGCAGGATCGCCACCAGCCCGCCGTCCTTAGGGTGTTCGGGCACCGAGAACGGGATCAGGCGCGCATCGGGAAAGCCTGCCGCCTTCAATCGCGCGGCCATCTTGCCGGCGGCTTCGGTACAGCTGCCGGCGGTGACGGTCGTATTGGTTTCGACCAGTTCCTTGTACAGCGCGCGGAATTCGGCCTGATCGGGGCGGAGCGGCGCCTGCTGCGCCATCGCGGAGGTGGAAAACAGGCCGGCGCACAGGGCCATGCCAAGGAGCTTTCGCATCAGGATCGTCCCCCGAAAAACAAACGGATAGCGCCATAGCAGCAGCTTTGCGGCCCCTTGCAAAGCGCCTTTGCCGCGATGGGGGTAAATGCGGGGTCGCCCCTGTGTAAAACGGGCCGGATTCGCTTGGGTTTTCCGCCCTGAATGCCTATGTGCAAGGAATGGCCAGCACCAACGAAAACATTCCCAACACCAACGCCTATGGCGCCGATTCGATCAAGGTTCTCAAGGGCCTTGATGCCGTGCGCAAGCGCCCCGGCATGTACATCGGCGATACCGACGACGGATCGGGTCTCCATCACATGGTGTTCGAGGTTTCGGACAACGCGATTGACGAGGCGCTGGCGGGGCACTGCGACCTGGTGCTGATCGAACTGAACCCCGATGGTTCGGTCTCGGTGGAAGACAACGGCCGGGGCATCCCCACCGACATCCACCAGGAAGAAGGCGTTTCGGCGGCCGAGGTCATCATGACCCAGCTGCACGCCGGCGGGAAGTTCGAGAACACCAGCGACGACAACGCCTACAAGGTTTCGGGCGGCCTGCACGGCGTGGGCGTGTCGGTGGTCAACGCGCTGTCGGAATGGCTGGAGCTGACCATCTGGCGCGATGGCAAGGAACACTGGATGCGGTTCGAGCACGGCGATGCCGCCGGGCCGCTGAAGATCGTGGGCGACGCGCCCTCCAACGGCAAGGGCGGCGTCAAGAAGGGCACGCGCGTCACTTTCTTCGCCAGCCACGAAACCTTCAAGAACGTGCTGGAGTTCGATTTCGACAAGCTCGAACATCGCTACCGCGAACTGGCGTTCCTCAATTCGGGCGTGCGCATCCTGCTGCGTGATCGCCGGCACGAGGAGATCAAGGAGCACGACTTGTTCTATGAAGGCGGCATCGCGGCCTTCGTGAAGTACCTCGATCGCAACAAGCTGCCGCTGATGCCCGAACCGATTGCCATCGGCGCGGAAAAGGACGGCATCGGCATCGATGTCGCGCTGCAGTGGAACGACAGCTATTATGAAAACGTGCTGTGCTTCACCAATAACATCCCGCAGCGCGATGGCGGCACGCATCTCGCCGCGTTCCGCGCGGCGCTGACCCGCACGCTGAACGGCTATGCCGAACGTTCGGGCATGTTGAAGAAGGAAAAGGTCTCGCTTTCGGGCGACGACATGCGCGAGGGCCTGACCGCCATCGTCTCGGTCAAGCTGCCCGACCCGAAGTTTTCGAGCCAGACCAAGGACAAGCTGGTCAGCTCCGAAGTGCGCCAGCCTCTGGAAAGCCTGATGGCCGACAAGATGGTGGAATGGCTGGAGGAAAACCCCGGCCACGCCAAGTCGATCATTCAAAAGGTGATCGACGCCGCCGCCGCGCGCGAAGCGGCCAAGCGGGCGCGTGAACTCACCCGCCGCAAGGGCGCGATGGATATTGCCTCGCTCCCCGGCAAGCTGGCGGATTGCCAGGAACGCGATCCCAGCAAGTGCGAACTGTTCCTGGTCGAAGGTGATTCGGCCGGCGGTTCGGCCAAGCAGGGGCGCGATCGCCACTATCAGGCGATCCTGCCGCTGAAGGGCAAGATCCTGAACGTGGAGCGCGCGCGTTTCGACCGGATCATCTCGTCCAAGGAAGTCGGCACGCTGATTCAGGCGATGGGCACCGGCATCCGCGACGAATTCAACCTCGACAAGCTGCGCTACCACAAGATCGTCATCATGACCGACGCCGACGTCGACGGCGCTCACATCCGCACCTTGCTGCTGACGTTCTTCCACCGCCAGCTGCCCGAACTGATCAAGAACGGGCATCTCTTCATCGCGCAGCCGCCGCTGTACAAGGTCGCCAAGGGCCGCAGCGAGGTGTACCTGAAGGACAACGCCGCGCTCGATCGCTATCTGGTCGAGGCGGGCCTTGCGGGCCGCGTGCTGGAAACGGCGGGCGGCGCCCGGACTGGTCCCGATCTGGAAACGCTGGTCGAACACGCGCTGCGTATGCGCAACCTGATGGCGTTTGTGCCGCGCCGCTACAATTCCGACATCATCGAGGCGCTGGCCCTGTCGGGCGCGCTCGATCCCGAACTTTCCGCCGATGGGCGCGTGGCCGCCTTGCAGCGCGCAACGCAGTGGCTCGATCGCGGAGATCCCGAAGCGCGCTGGACCGCCGTCATTGCCGAAGAAGGTGGCTATCTGATCCAGCGCGTGTGGCGCGGCGTGACCGATCGCCACGTGATCGAGGCGGGCTTCCTCACCAGCGCCGAAGCGCGCAAGCTGGCGCGTCTCGCCGCCGAAACGGCCGAGGTCTATGTCGCGCCGGCGCGGCTGGTGCGCGCCACCGCCGTGGCCGCGGCCGAACCGGCCGAAGTGGAGCAGGCGGGCGAAGAGGATGCCGAAGCGCCCGGCCGCGCCCGCGCCGAACCGCGCGAGGGCGACATTACGCGGCCTTCGCAACTGGTCGAGGCGGTGTTCGCCGGCGGGCGCAAGGGCCTGTCGATCCAGCGCTACAAGGGGCTGGGCGAAATGAACGCGGAACAGCTGTGGGAAACCACGCTCGATCCCAACAACCGCTCGCTGTTGCAGGTGAAGATCGAGGACGCCGACGTGACTGACGAAATCCTCACGCGCCTGATGGGTGACGTGGTGGAGCCGCGCCGCGAATTCATCCAGGAAAACGCGCTCAACGTGGCCAATCTGGACGTCTGAGAATGAGTGGAACGGTGGCGGAGATTCCGTGGGACCAGCCCGCGACGATGATCGACCTTGAAGGTCGGACGCCGATCATCGGCACCATCCGCGACTGCGCGCTGCACTTTTCGCTCTACAAGCCCCACGCGCGCGACAATGCCCGCGTGTTGTTGACGCAGCCGGTGCACCGCCCCGGCCGCGCCACCCGCACCTGGCTGCTGGAACCGTCGGAAATCGCCGATCTGGCCGAGCGGCTGAAGCGCGAGACGCAATAGTTCAGCGCAAGCTCAGCGCCATGTTCAGATGATGGTGCAAGCGGGGCAACATCGCCCGGGCCGTTCCGCGTGATGCGGTATCCGTTGCGCGCCTGCGCTTCGAACCTGCCGATGTCCTCGCGGTGATCCGCGATCGAATGGCGCACCACTGCGCGGTCAACGGCGCACCCTGACAGGCGGCGACGCTTGGTCATCTTCGCCCGCGAATCGGGCCCTACCCCTGCCGGGATGGCCACGCGGTCCCGGCGCGCGACCGCAATCGCCGACTCGCGCGATTGCGAATGATCGCGCACCAGCATCGCGCGTTTCATCAACTGCGGGTGGCCCGCCACACAGATTTTGCAGACGACGATTGGCCCGGTTGCAGCGCATTCTTGCATTGCAGCATGAGCGCGCCGTCAAATGCCACGATTAGTTACCGACGTAACGGCACATTCTGACAAGTCATTGTTCAGAAAGGGTTTTTTGCCGATTGGCGATTGCCCGCAATTTAACGTCGATTTCCTGATGTAAACAAACCAACGGTGGTATATACGTATACCCTTAGTTAGTTTTAAAACTTCCAAAAGGAGATGGCCAGGCCAGGCCGTCATTTCGCTCCAACAGGACGGAGGACACCATGCGCCTTGCGCTCACTGCCCAGTCGATGGACCGACCTATTCGTCACAAGTTTGAGACCCCACCGCTTGAAGGCGACGTCAGGATCACACGGTCCGAACTCGCCGTCCGCTACGTTTCGTTGCACGACAGCCAGCGCGCGCGCCGCGAGGACTGGCTGGCGACGGTATTCGACGAATGGGATGAGTACCCCTTCGGCGAGGATGATGCCAACTGCCTGTCGATTGCGTTCAGCCGCTATGACGCGCTGGTCGTCGGCGGCAACGACACCCGCCGCATCTCCCGCCTGATCCGCCCCCGCCAGGCCATTCTCAGCCGCAAGCTGAAAATCTGCCTGGTGTCCGATCTGCATCCCCAGCGCCGCGCCCAATTGATGCTGGCCGGGTTCGACGATGTGTTCGACATCACGCGCCTGCACCCGGTTGAGGCCGTGGCGCGTGTCAGGGCGATGTGGCGTCGCTATGAAATGCGCCTTGGCAGCGATCATGCGGCGCAGGCAGAAGCGTTGCAGATCGATGCGGTGGCACATCATGCGTTGCTGACGCCGCGCGAACGATCGTTGTTGCTGGCATTGCTCAGCCGGCAGGGCATCGTCCCCTACATTGTGCTGCGCGGGTGCATCAGCAACGATCACGAACACGTCACGCTGACCAATCTCAAGGTGGCGATTTCCCACTTGCGCAAGAAATTGCGGGCGGGCGTGCGCATCGTTTCACATGCGCGCCAAGGATACGAACTCCTGCTCGAATAATCGAGCGAGGGGCATGGACCGGCCCCTTGCCGTTTTCCTCCCACTTCAAGCGATCCCCTGGAGAAACAGGAATGTTGCCGATTTTAGGTCCGGTTTCGCGTGCATTTGGAAACCTCACGGGCAGGCTGCGGTGCAGTTTCAACCGGCATCGGCCCGAGCGCAAGACGGTGCGCTGGAACGGGGTGCAATACCGCGCGGAGTGTCGCCACTGCGGTCAGGGGATTCAGCGGCAGCCCCTGGGCGGGTGGCGCGTGCAGGCCGAATCAGATCCCCGGCTGACCGCGGTTCCCCCTCCTGCGGCGGATTGATCCGATGCAATTGCCTGAACGGGATGAAGAACGCGCCCGGTGCCGCGAACGCTGGGTGATGGTTGCCTTGGGGATCTGTGCGCTGGCCTCGGTGGCGTTCGACCTGCTGCTGCGGGCGCACCGCTTCTAGAACATCGCGGTGTGGCATCCGATGTTGCCCGCTACCCCGCCAACGAAAAAGGGCGCCCTTTGCGGGGCGCCCTTTTGCTTGTCGCGGGTCGCAAGTGCGAAGCGATTACTTCTTCGACTTGAGATAGGCGATCACGTCGGCGCGCTGCTTTGCATCGGGCAGGCCGGCGAAGGTCATTTTGGTGCCAGCGGCGAACTTGGCCGGACCCGACAGCCAGGTGTCGAGCGTGGCGTCGTCCCACACGCCGCCCTTGCCCTTCAGTGCGTCGGAGAAGGCAAAGCCGCCGCGATCGGCCGCAATCTTCTCACCGGCAACGCCGAACAGGTTCGGGCCGATGCCGTTGGCAGCGCCCTTGTCGATGGTGTGGCAGGCCTTGCACTTGGCAAAGACCTTCTCGCCCGCAGCGGCGTCGCCCACCACAGGCGCAGCGGCCGCACCGGCGGCCGGCGCGGCACCAGCGGCCGGAACGGCTTCGGGTGCGGGCAGCGGCAGGTTCGAACCCTTGCTGTTCAGGTACAGGATCACGTTGGCGCGTTCCTGCGGATCGGCGATGCCGGCGAACGACATCTTGGTGCCGTCAGCAAACTTCTTGGGGTTGGTCAGCCATTCGTCGAGGCTGGCGAAGTCCCAGTTGCCGCCCTTGGCCTTCAGCGAATCGGAGAACGCGAAGCCGGCCTTGCCCTGCGCAATGCCTTCGCCCACGGTCGCCCACAGGTTCGGGCCGATGCCGTTGGCAGCGCCCTGATCGATGGTGTGGCAAGCCTTGCACTTGGCGAAAGTGGCTTCGCCCTTGGCCGCGTCGGCCGTGGCAAGGCGGTTGGCGATCGGCAGGACAGCCGCCGCGCCGGCGCCGCCTTCGGCTTCGACGCCTTCGATCGCATAGCCCATCTTTTCCGGGCGTTCCGGCTTGTCAGCGGTAAAGTAGTGCGACGAGAGGCTCGAAAGCCCCAGAGCCACGATGCCGCCGAACAGCGTCCAACCGGCGATGGTGTTGAAACGGTCGTCCATTCCGTGCCCCAATGCTGCGCCCCGCCGGCAAACCCATGCCGGCCCCCGCGCGTGTTTGGCGTCGCTCTAGTCAGGCGTCCGCGCCTGCGCAAGAGTGATTGCAGCATGACGGACCTGCTCTTTGCGCGAATGCGGCCCCTCTTTGCGCGAATGCGGCCCCTCTTCGCGCGAATGCGGCTTGTCGCAGGGGCGCACGGTGCTTAATCGCCCTTGCCATCATGACCAGCTATCCCGCTCCGGCCCAGCGCCTTGTCGAATCGATGACCGCCGCCGCTGCGGCCGAACCGGCCCGCGCCGTGGCGTTTCAGGGCGCGCCGGGGTGCAATTCGCACCGCGCGGCGCAGGAGATGCTGCCCGATTGCCTGCCGCTGCCGTGCTTCTCGTTCGAAGATGCGCTCGATGCGGTGAAGGACGGGCGCGCGGCGCGGGCGATCATCCCCATCGAAAATTCGCAGCACGGGCGCGTGGCCGATATCCACTTCCTTTTGCCCGAATCCGGTCTTTCGATCACCGGCGAGCACTTCATGGAAATCCATGCGTGCCTGATGGCGCTGGGCGAAGGGCCGTTCGAATCCGCCTACAGCCACCCGCAGGCGCTGGGCCAGTCGCGCTTTTACCTGCGTGAACGCGGCATCGTGCCGCTGAGCTATGCCGACACCGCCGGTGCGGCCGCCTATGTCGCGGAACTGGGCGATCCCGGCATCGCGGCGCTGGCCCCCGGCATCGCCGCCGAACTCTATGGCCTGCGAATCATCGAGGAAAACGTCGAGGATGCGCACGACAACACCACGCGTTTTGTCCTGCTGGCGCCGCAGCCGCTCGATCCGGCGACGATTACCGGCCCGGCCATGACCACGTTCGTGTTCGAGGTGCGCAACATCCCCGCCGCGCTCTACAAGGCGCTGGGCGGATTCGCGACCAACGGCGTGAACATGACCAAGCTGGAATCCTACCAGAAGGGCGCCAGCTTTGCCGCGACGCAGTTCTTTGCCGACGTGATCGGCGCGCCGGGCCAGCCTGCGTTCGACCGCGCGATGGAGGAACTGCGCTTCTTCGCCAAGGACTTGCGCATGCTGGGCACCTATCCGCAGGAGCGCACGCGCGGTTGATCGGCCGGTGGACCGATCCGCGCTTGTGAAGCAGGCCCGGTTCGTGCCACCACTCGGCGCGTGACGGCACCAGCGGTATCGGCGAGCCCTGACGCAGCAGACCACGCGTGGCGCGCCGCGCGGGGCATGGCCGATATCCAGTATGCACCGCTGCCGCCGCAGGCGATTCCCCGGCACGATCCGCCCGAATGGCTGCTGGCGCTGCTGCGATTTCTGGCCCGGTTGCTGGAGCCGGTCGGCCGCTGGCTGGGGCAGGGTTGGGGGGCGATCGAAACGGGATTGCTGGTGCTTGCGGTGCTGGGAGTTGTGTGGATCGCGGGCAGCCTTCTGTGGCCTTTATGGCGCGCCAGACGGCGCCAGACCCGTTTAGACCCCACCTTGGTCGTTCTCAACGAAGGGGCCATCGCGCTGCTGGAAGATGCCGACCGGCTGGCGGCGGACGGCCGCTTTGACGAGGCCGCGCACCTGCTGCTCCGGCGCAGCGTCCATCATATTTCCAGCGCCCGCCCCGATTGGCTTGCGCCATCGAGCACCGCGCGCGAAATCGCGGAAAACCGCCATCTGCCCGCCGCCGCGCGGCACGCCTTCGCCTCCATCGCGCGCGAAGTGGAACGGTCGCTGTTCGCCCTGCGCGCGCTGACGGCGGAGGACTGGGCGCGGGCCCGCAGCGCCTATGCAGAGTTCGCGCTGGCGGACCTGAAGGACGCGGGCGCATGAACGGCCAGCCCTTTGGCCGCGGCACCGTGATGGGCATGGTGCTGGTGGGCCTGCTGGCCTTCGTTGCGCTGTTGTGGTGGCTGGGCAACGGCGCTTCGCCGGCCAACAACGGCGGCAGCCATGCCGGCGGGCGGGGGCTCAACGGCTATGCCGGGCTTGCCGCGATGCTGGAGGCCGATGGCTTTGAGGTGACCCGCGCCCGGGGCAAGGATGCCTTGCGCCAGCCCGGCTTGCTGATCCTGACCCCGCCGCCTGCGGCCGGCGGGGCAGAGATCGCGAAGATCGTCGACGCCCGCCGCGCCATCGGCCCGACGCTGGTGGTCACGCCCAAGTGGCAGGCTGCGCCGATATCCGACAATCCGGCGGCAAAGCGCGGCTGGACCGAGATCGTCGGGACGGCGACGCCTGAATGGCGCGGCTTTGCCGACGATGTGACGGTGGCGCTGGGCGGGGCGAAGGACGCGCCGGCCGGGGGCTGGCGCACCGTGGGCCGGGCAGGGCCGCTGCCCGATGATCGCCGGGTGCTGTCGGGGCAGGGCGATGGGCTGGCGCCGCTGGTGCGCACCGCAGACGGGCGCATTCTGGCAGCGTGGCTGCGCGACGATGGCTATTATCCCGCGCTCGATGCCTTTGCCGGCGTGAGGGCGAGCGGCGAGGATGGGGACCTGTATCCGGTGGTGCTGGTGTTCGAGCCGGACCTGCTCGACAACTGGGGGCTGGCCGATCCGCACACCGGCACGATGGCGCGCGATCTGGTGCTGGCGGCGGCGGGCACGCGCAGCCAGCCGGTGACGTTCGACCTGACGCTGGTGGGCCTTGGCGCCAGTCGCAATCTGGCGACGCTGGCGTTTGAACAGCCGTTCCTTGCCGCCACGATCTGCCTGCTGCTGGCGGTGCTGGCGGCGATGTGGCGTGCTTTCCTGCGCTTTGGCCCGCCGCGTGCGCCGGGGCGCGCGATCGCGCTGGGCAAGACGGCGCTGGTGGCGAACACCGCCGGGCTGATCCGCCGCGCCGGGCGGCTGCTCCTGATCGCCGGGCCTTATGCCGATGCGGCGCGCGAAAGGCTGGTGCTGACACTGGGCCTGCCGCGCGGCCGCGCCCCGGCCGACAGCGAGGCCGCCATCGACGCGGTCCTTGCCCGGCGCGGCTTGAACGACCGTTTTTCAGGCGCGGCCGACCGGCTGCGTCACGCCCGCCGCGCGCAGGACATTGCCCGCCGCGCAGGCGAGCTTCAGCGAATCGAAAAGGAACTGGCGAAATGACGCTTGATGACGTGCGCGATCTGGCAGGCGCCATCCGGGGCGAGGTGGGCAAAGCCATCGTCGGGCAGGAGCCCATCGTCGATCACCTGCTCGTGGCGTTGCTGGCGGGCGGGCATGTGTTGCTGGAAGGGCCGCCTGGCACGGCCAAGACGTTTCTTGCGCAATGCTTCGCCACCGCGCTGGGCCTCGATTTCGGCCGCATCCAGTTCACGCCGGACCTGATGCCGGGCGACATTCTCGGCTCAAACCTGTTCAACTTCCAGACGAGCGCGTTCACCCTCACGCGCGGGCCGATCTTCCACGAACTGCTGCTGGCCGACGAAATAAACCGCACCCCGCCCAAGACGCAGGCCGCGTTGCTGGAAGCGATGCAGGAACGCCGCGTGACGCTGGACGGCGCGGTTCACCCGCTGTCCGACCGTTTCATGGTCGTCGCCACGCAGAACCCCATCGAGAGCCAGGGCGTCTATCCGCTGCCTGAGGCGCAGCTGGATCGTTTCCTGTTCAAGCTGCTGGTGCCCTATCCTTCCGCCGAGGAGGAAGCGCGCATCGTCGCCCGCTATGGTGAGGGCAAGCCCGCGCCCCGCCCCGCCGAGCTGGGCCTGTCCGCCGTGACCGATGCCGCACGCATTGCCGAGGCCGGCGCGGCGCTGTCCGGGGTGGCGCTGGCCGATTCGGTGGTCGATTACGTGGTGCGGCTGGTGCGCGCCACGCGTGAAAGCGCCGATCTCGTTTCCGGCGCATCCCCGCGTGCCGCCGTGCTGCTGGCTTCGGCCGCGCGCGCCCGGGCCGCGCTGGACGGGCGCGACTATGTGCTGCCCGATGATGTGAAGGCGCTGGCCATCGCGGTGCTGCGCCACCGGATGCTGCTATCCCCCGCTGCCGAGATCGAAGGACGGCAGGTGGAGGCCATCGTGGCCGATCTGGTGCAGCGCACCGAGGCGCCGCGATAAGGTGCAGCGCCCGCCCGCATTTGCGCCCACCGCGCGTGCGGTGATCCTGCTGGCCGTGGCCGCGCCACTGGCGCTGGTGCTGGCGGCGGCGGTGCCGCGCGCGTGGATCGTTGCGCCCGCGCTGGGCGGCGCGCTGCTGGTGCTGGTGCTGCTGGATGCGCTGTTCGCCGGCGCGCTGGCCGACCTGCGGGTGATCGCGCCTGCCGACGTGCCGGTGGGCGAGCCGATGAAGATTGCTGTTCACGCCGACCTTGCCCGCGCCGACCTTGTCCGTGCCGGGCGCCGGGCGCGCCCGCAGGTCGCGTTGGCGCTGGACGCACGCCTTGCGCCCGGCGGACGGCTCGACTGCACGCTGGAACCTGCCGATGGCGTGTGGAGCGGCACGGCCACCACCATTCCCGCCCGGCGGGGCACGGGCGCCGTGGATCGCGTCTGGCTGCGTTGGCAGGGGCCGCTCGGCCTGGCTTACCGGCAGGCTGCGCGGCCGCTCGATTGCCCGGTCCGGGTCTGGCCCAATCTCGCGCCGATTCGCAGCCCGGCGCTCCAGCTGTTCCTGCGCGATGCGCAGTTCGGCCTGATCGCGCGGCGCATCCGGGGAGAAGGCACCGAGTTCGAGGCGATGGCGGACTATGAGCCCGGCATGGACCGTCGCCGCATCGACTGGAAAAGCTCGGCCCGCCACGCCCGCCTGTTCGCCCGCGAATATGAAACCGAACGCAACAACCAGATCGTGTTCGCCTTCGATTGCGGACAGGCGATGTGTGAACCGGTGGGTGGCCTTGCCCGCATTGACCGCGCCGTTACCGCCGCGCTGACCACGGCATGGGTCGCGCTCAAGGCGCAGGATCGCGTCGCGCTGTTCGGCTTTGCCGCAAGGCCGCTGGTGATGACGCCGTTCGTTACCGCCACGCGCGATTTCGCGCGGCTGCAACAGGCGGCTGCCGCGCTCGATTATTATCCTGAAGAACCGAACTTCACGCTGGCACTCGCCACGCTGACCGCGCGGCTGAAGCGTCGGTCGCTGGTCGTGGTGTTTTCCGATTTCACCGATCCCACCAGCGCCGAACTGATGATCGAAACGCTGGCGCGGCTGGTTGAACGCCATCTCGTGCTGTTCGTGGTGATGGCCGATGCGGAGCTGGCGGACATCGTCGCGGCACCCGTCTCCACGGTGCAGGGGGCGGCGGAGGCGGTTGCCGCCACCACCCTGCAACGCCAGCGCGCGCTGGTGCTCCAGCGGCTGCGCCATCTGGGCGTGCGCGTGGTGGAGGCCCCGCATCAGGCCATCGGCAACCGCCTGCTCGATGCCTATCTGGCGGTGAAGCGCGAAGGACGGATCGGATGAGCACCATTGCCGAAGGCATTGCCGGCCGCGTCACCGGCTGGTTCTCGCAATCCGAGCGCGAAAGCGTGGCCGATGCCGAACAGGCCGCGCTGCGCTCCGACCGTTTCCGGCTGGAACGCGAGGGCGACTGGAAGCGGCTTGAGGCCATCGTCGCCCGCGTCGAACAGGGCCGCCTGCGCCGCATTTCGGATGAAGACCTGCTCGCGCTGCCCGCGCTTTATCGCACTGTCGCTTCCAGCCTGGCCATCGCGCGGGAAACCTCGCTCGATCGCGCCACGCTCGGCTGGCTGGAAGCGCTCGTGCAGCGGGCGTGGTTCATCGTCTATGGTCCGCGCGCCGGGCTGGGTGCGTGGTTGCGGCGCTTCCTTGGCGGCGGCTGGGGCGCCAGTGTGCGCGCGCTGGGGCTGGACCTGTTGATCGCGCTGGCGATGATGGTGGCGGGCACGGTGGTCGGCTGGCTGCTGGTGGCGCACAATCCGGACTGGTATTATGCGCTGGTCCCCGCCACTGACGACCGCGTGCCCGGCGCATCGCGCGCGGTGCTGCTGAAAACGCTGTTCGGCAATCAGGACCAGAACGGCCTTGCCGTGTTTGCCGCCGCGCTGTTTTCCAACAACGCGCAAGTCTCGATCCTTGCCTATGCGCTCGGCTTCGCCTTTGGCGTGCCGTCGTTGCTGCTGCTGGTGCACAACACCGCGCTGATGGGTGCGCTGTTGTGGCTGTATCACGGGCAGGGACTGACCTGGGATCTGGTCGGCTGGCTGTCGGTCCACGGCACCACCGAACTGTTCGCGATCCTGCTGGCGGGGGCCAGCGGCATTCATATCGGCCGAGCGATGGCCTTTCCGGGGACAAGCGCGGTGCTGGACGCCGCCGCGCGTGCCGGGCGCCGCACGGCGCAGGTGATGGCGGGCGTGGTGATCATGCTGATCGTGGCCGGCCTGCTTGAAGGCTTCGCGCGCCAGCTGATCGATGCCACCGTGCCGCGCCTGATCGTGGGCGGCTTCATGCTGGTGTTCTGGATCGGCTATTTCTTCGTGTGGCGGCGCGACCGGGCCGAGGTGATCGGCTGATGGCGATCAGCCTGCCCTTTCGTCGCCGATCCGCGCGCCCGCACCGCGTGGCCACCGACGAGGAGCGCCGCCGCCGTACCATCGTCACGCCCGAAGGACTGCACCTCGCCGTCTCCGTTGCCTCGCGCGGCAGCCGGGCGGCCGCGCTGCTGATCGACCTGTTCCTGATCGGCGCGGCAATGGTCGGCACCACGGTGCTGCTGCTGTACATTGCGAATGGCGTGGGGCTGACCTCGAAGATGGGCGACCGAAGCCTTGCCGGCCACGCGTTTCAGGCGCTCGCGGTGGTGTGGATCGCCGCCATGTTCGTGTTCCGCAACGCGTGGTTCCTGTTCTTCGAGCTTGGCCCGCGCGGCGCCACGCCGGGCAAGCGCATCGCCCGCATCCGGGTTGCTGCGCGCGCCGGGAGCGATGGCGGCGGGCGGCTGACCACCGAAGCGGTGCTGGCGCGCAACCTTGTCCGCGATATCGAACTGTTCATGCCGGTGGTGTTCATCGGGGGGGCGCTGTCGAGCGGGGGGGATACCGGCATTGCCGGGTGGGCCGGGGCGCTGTGGTTCGCGGTTTTCGTTGCCTTTCCCTTTCTCAACCGCGACGGCTTGCGCTGTGGCGACGTGATCGCGGGCACGTGGGTGCTCGATGCTCCGCGGCGCAAACTGGAACAGGCGCTGTCGCTGGCCGATGGTGCGCGCGGGACAAGCGCGGCCACCGGCGCGCGCTACCACTTTGGTGAGGCCGAACTGGCGGTCTATGGCGAATACGAACTGCAGGTGCTGGAACGCGTGCTGCGCGACAATCGCCCCGAAGGCCTGACTGAGGTGACCGAGGCGATCTGCCGCAAGATCGGCTGGACTGCCGGCCACGGCGACGAGCGCGCCTTCCTCGAAGCCTACTACACCCAGCTGCGCGCCCGGCTGGAACGGGGCATGCGCTTTGGCCGGCGCAAGGCGGACAAGTTCGCGACATAGGGGCGCCCGAGTGCCTGCGTCAGTTGCACGACTTTCATGAACGCAGCAGCACTGACCTCGTAGCGTTCCGCCGGAGTGGCGAGGTCGCGCGTCCGGTCGGAGCCGGAGTCAATCGGTTCCGAAGATTCCCACTTCGCGCGTGCCGGTGCTGTCTGCGCGTGCGCGGAACATGCCCGGCGTGGTGAACGCGGTGGCGGCCTCGCCATCGGGCGTCACCACGATCACGCCGCCAACGCCGCCCATCGCGCCCACCTCGGCCAGAACCGCGTCGGCTGCGTCTTGCGCGGTTTGGCCGGCCAGCCGCATCCGCGCGCAGATTTCGTGCGCGACGCCCGCGCGGATGAACTGCTCGCCCGATCCGGTGCAGCTGACCGCGCCGGCGCGATCGTCGGCATACGTGCCCGCGCCGATCACGGGCGAATCGCCGATGCGGTTCCAGCGCTTGCCGGTCAGTCCTCCGGTTGAGGTGGCCGCCGCCACATGGCCCGCCGCGTCCACCGCCACCGCGCCCACGGTGCCGTATTTCAGCCCGTCGTCGAACCAGCCGAGCTTCTTCGCCTTCAGCTCCTCCAGCTGGCGCCAGCGTTCCTGCGTGGCGAACCAGTCCGGATCGACCTGCTCCACCCCTTGTTCGCGGGCAAACTCTTCCGCGCCGGCACCTGCCAGGAACACGTGGGGTCCCGCCTCCATCACCTTGCGCGCCAGCTTCACCGGGTTCTTCGTGTGCGTGATACCCGCCACGGCACCGGCCGCGCGCGTGGCCCCGTCCATCACCGCCGCATCGAGTTCGTTGGTGCCGTGATAGGTGAATACCGCGCCGCGCCCCGCGTTGAAGTGCGGGTCGTCCTCCAGCGCGATGACGCTGGCCGTCACCGCGTCCAGCGCGCTGCCGCCCGCCGCAAGCACCGCCGTGCCTACGGCCAGCGCCGCGTGCAGCGCCTGCTCGTGCGCCGCCACGGCTTCGGCCGCCATCGTCTTGCGCCGCATCGATCCGGCGCCGCCGTGCAGCAGGATGGCCCAGCGTTGCCCAAGTGTGTCGCTCATGGCAAAAGCGATAGCAGATGAAACGATCTTTGCCAGTGGGGGCATCATGCAAGACGCGCGCATCGACGGACTGCGCATCGTGGAAGACGATCTTTCGGGCGAGGCGATCCAGTCCCTTGTCGCGCTTCACCTGTCGGGGATGCATGCCAGTTCCCCGGCGTGCAAGGTCCACGCGATGCCGGTTGCGCGGCTGCGCCAGCCCGATGTGACCTTCTGGTCTGCGTGGATCGGGCCGGCGCTGGCCGGCATGGGCGCGATGAAGCATCTTGCGCCCGATCACGGCGAACTGAAATCCATGCGCGTCGCCCCCGAATGGCTGGGGCATGGCGTGGGCGCGGCGATGCTGGCGCACCTGCTCGCCATGGCGCGTGCGCGCGGTTATGCGCGGGTGAGCCTTGAAACCGGACGGACCGAGGCGTTCGCCCCGGCGATCGCGCTTTATCGCAAGCACGGCTTCGCGCCTTGCGAAGCCTTTGCCGACTATGTTTCCGACGATTTCAGCCAGTGCCTGACGCTGGCGCTGTGACCTGCGCGCCTAGAAGTGGCGGCCCAGGAAGATCAGCACCATCGCCCCGATCACCGAGCCGATGCAGCCGGCGCGGCTGAATCCTTCGCTCCACGGGCGCCCGTCGCGCCAGCTGGCGGCAAGGCCGGCAGCTAGCGATCCGCCAATCCCCAGCAGGATCGTGCGGTCAAGGCCCATGTCGACGGGGCCGGGATAGAGCACCTGCGCGGCAAAGCCGACAAGCAGGCCGGACAGCAGGATCGAAATCAGATTGAGCACGGATGCCCTTTCAAGTTGTGGACACCATATCTGGTGCCTGTTGACCCGGTCTTGTCCACAATTTGGTGACGAACGCCAAAAAAAATCCGTCAGGCGTCATTTGCCACTTGATCCGGCCTGCCTCCGCGCGTCGCTGCACTGCACAAACGCTCCGATGCGGTGAAGCGAATCGCACGTGCGACGAACCGAATCGGCTTCAGGGCCTTTCCCCCCTTGTGTCAGATTTCGGATGCGTCACTATGGCGACACACAACGTGTTGTGGTCGGGTTCAGGGGGGACCCTCTAAACCTAGTTTCAGGTGGATAGTTGCGGGACGTCTCGGACACGGGCGGCAAGGCCGGTCGTGGCAGGGTTGTGCGTCCCTGCGGAATTGGCGGGCCGAGCGGAAAGTGGGAAAAATATTCCCCTTTTGTTCTGGTCTGATGTAGGATCGGGTTCGCCCCGATTCTCGTGTCCGGCGCGGCGCTTGGGTCAGGGGCCCGGTGCGCGCCTTGTGAAAATCGTGCAGCGTCCGGCGTCGGCCGGGCTGCAAGGATCGGGGGTTGTTGCGTGGATTTCAGGACCGGGGACAGCGCCGTGACGGCACAGGACGAACTGGGTTTCGGCGTCGAGGAAGCCGCCGCGACCGATGCGAAGAAGGCAGTGGACATGAGCGCGGAAGACAAGGGCAGCGAAGCGCTGGTAGCGGCAATGGCTTCCGTGGCGGCTTCGGCCGTGGCGACCGCCGCCGCTGCGCCCAAGAGCGATTCCAAGACCGTCCACCCGCGCCGCTTCACCATCGTCACCGATGAATCGCGCGATGCCCTGCTGACCGATTTCGGCAAGGACACGCTTGACGATCGCTACCTGCTGCCCGGTGAAAAGTACCAGGACCTGTTCGCCCGCGTGGCCGATGCCTATGCCGACGATCAGGACCACGCCCAGCGTCTTTATGACTACATTTCGAAGCTGTGGTTCATGCCGGCCACGCCCGTGCTGTCCAACGGCGGCACCGGTCGCGGCCTGCCGATCTCGTGCTACCTGAACTCGGTCAGCGACAGCCTTGAAGGCATCGTGGCCACGTGGAACGAGAACGTCTGGCTCGCCAGCCGGGGTGGCGGCATCGGCACCTATTGGGGGCAGGTGCGCGGCATCGGCGAATCGGTCGGCCTCAATGGCAAGACCAGCGGCATCATCCCCTTCGTCCGCGTGATGGACAGCCTGACGCTGGCGATCAGCCAGGGTTCGCTGCGTCGTGGCTCGGCCGCGTGCTACCTCGACGTGTCGCACCCGGAGATCGAGGAGTTCCTTGAAATCCGCAAGCCCTCGGGCGACTTCAACCGCAAGGCGCTGAACCTTCACCACGGCGTGCTGCTGACCGACGAATTCATGGAAGCCGTGCGCGATGGCGCCGAATTCCACCTGCGCAGCCCCAAGGACGGATCGGTGCGTGGCACGGTGGATGCGCGTTCGCTGTTCCAGAAGCTGGTGGAAACCCGCCTTGCCACGGGCGAGCCGTACATCGTGTTCAACGACACGGTGAACCGCATGATGCCCAAGCATCACCGCGATCTGGGGCTGAAGGTTTCCACCTCGAACCTCTGTTCGGAAATCACCCTGCCCACGGGGCGCGACCATCTGGGCAACGATCGCACGGCGGTGTGCTGCCTGTCGTCGCTGAACCTTGAAACCTGGGACGAATGGAACGGCGAGAAGCTGTTCATCGAGGACGTGCTGCGCTTCCTCGACAACGTGCTGCAGGACTACATCGACCGCGCGCCCGACGAGATGGCCCGCGCCAAGTATTCGGCGATGCGCGAACGCAGCGTCGGCATGGGCGTGATGGGCTTCCATTCGTTCCTGCAAATGAAGGGCATCGCGTTTGAATCCGCGATGGCCAAGGCGTGGAACCTCAAGATGTTCCGGCATGTGGCGGCCAAGGCTGACGAAGCCTCGCTGCTGCTGGCGCAGGAACGCGGGCCGTGCCCCGATGCCGCCGACATGGGCGTGATGCAGCGCTTCAGCTGCAAGATGGCGATCGCGCCCACCGCGTCGATCTCGATCATCTGCGGCGGCACGTCGGCCTGCATCGAGCCGATCCCGGCCAACATCTATACGCACAAGACGCTGTCGGGCTCGTTCGTGGTGAAGAACCCGTACCTTGAAAAGCTGCTCCAGACGAAGAGCAAGGATTCCACCAACGTGTGGAACTCGATCCTTGAACGCGGCGGCTCGGTCCAGCATCTCGATTTCCTCAGCCCTGAGGAAAAGGCGACCTACAAGACCAGCTTCGAGATCGACCAGCGCTGGCTGCTTGAATTCGCGGCAGACCGCACGCCCTATATCGATCAGGCGCAGTCGCTGAACCTCTATATCCCGGCCGACGTGGACAAGTGGGACCTGCTGATGCTGCACTTCCAGGCGTGGGAAAAGGGCATCAAGAGCCTGTATTACCTGCGGTCCAAGTCGGTGCAGCGTGCCGGGTTCGCCGGCGGGGTGGAAGCGGACAACACCGCCGTCGCCCCGGTGATGGAACTCGCCAGCCCGACCGACTACGAGGAATGCCTCGCCTGCCAGTGATGGCCTGAACCACCCGCGAAGGCGTCGTCATGCCTGCCTGCCAGATACATTCGGCGACACTTCGCGGCTTGCGATCCCCCGCCCCTGTCAGCAATAGCGCGGGCGACCGCGTAGGTCCTGCGTGCCAGATCCCAGGCATTCAGGGCGGTTTTGCGGCGACGTTGCGTCAATCAAGGGGATCGTATCATGCGCAAGTGGCACCGCTGGCTCTCGGTGTTCTTTTCCGTGTTCCTGCTGTGGATCGCGGTGACCGGCACGCTCAGCCAGGTCGTTCCGTTGCTGGGCGGGGACGGCGACGCGCCCAAGGCGGCGCAAGTGCAGGCGAAGCCCGCCTTCGTCTGCCCACCGGACTATATGTGCCGGCCAAAGCCCAAGGAAGGCGATCCGCGGGCGCTGGTGGGGCTGCTGCACCATCTGCATTCGGGCGAAAGCTTTGGACCGCTGGGCGTCGTGATCGGCATGCTTTCGGGCTTTGCGATGATCTTCTTCAGCTTTTCGGGGCTGTGGTTGTACGTCCAGATGTGGCGCAATCGCGCCTCGCGCAGGGTGAAGCCCGGCTGGTTCTGGAAATAGGGGAAGCGGGTCGGTGCCACACGGCTTCCACGAAGCTGGAGGCCGCACCCACGAAAAACGCCCCGTCTTGCGGCGGGGCGTCTCCCGGTCGCGTGGCACGACCTGGCCCCGAAGGGGACGGGGCTTTCCACGGAAAGGCCGCGCGCTCTGGCGCGGCCCGTCGATCGTTACTCTTCTTCCTCGAAGCCATAGGCGACGT
Organism: Pseudomonadota bacterium; assembly: GCA_039804665.1. Classification (GTDB taxonomy): domain Bacteria; phylum Pseudomonadota; class Alphaproteobacteria; order Sphingomonadales; family Sphingomonadaceae; genus Novosphingobium. Next base: position 21,616 of record JBDLVU010000013.1, read on the forward strand.
CCGCATTGGCGGAGAGGCGGACCTTGTTGCCTTCGATACCGGCGACGAGACCCAGCGAGATGTAGTGGTGGTGCCCGGAATGGGCGCCGATCCCGCTGTCGGCCCTGGTCAGCTTGATGCGATGGCCGTCGACATGGTCCACGGTGCCAAGGTGCACGCCATCGGCGCCGATCACTTCCATATGTTCGCGGATGGCGCTGGCGATGCCGCCGTTCTGATCGCTTTCGGCCTGAAACTGCGCCTGCTGGCCTTCGGTGCCGCTGTTGGCACCGGTGCTGCCCATCTGGCCCTGGTTCTGCGGGCCATCCTGCTGGCCGCCCGTCTGCTGGCCGTCGCCGCTCCAGCGCTGCTGGCCCATCTGCTGGTTTGCGCCGCCGGGGCTGCGCACGCCCTGCTGTTGCGGGGCACCGCTGCCGGTTCCGGTCACGTTGCGCGAATCTTCGGGTTCATATTCACCGGCCACGGTCAATCTCCTCGGGCTGGAATGTCCTGCGCAAGGGGCCTCTGCCCCCGCGCTCCTGCCACTCCAATGCCGCCCTGCGGCCGCTGTTCCCCGCCGATCGGGCGCGCGCTTCACGCTGCGTCGGGGCGGGGCTGGCGCGCGCCGAAGCGTGCCCTTCAGGACAGTGGAAAACCCGCCTCTTTTACCCGCTTCACGGCGGCCCGCGCTTTCGCCCGCGCCCGTCCGTCCCTATCTTGAAACACAGACCGAACAGGATTCGTCCCCATGCCTCTTCTTGAAGCCCGCAAGACCTACAAGCCCTTCGAATATCCGTGGGCCTACGAGTTCTGGAAGCGTCAGCAGCAGATCCACTGGATGCCGGAGGAAGTGCCGCTGGGCGAGGACTGCCGCGACTGGGCGCAGAAGATCAGCGAGCACGAACGCAACCTGCTGACGCAGATCTTCCGCTTCTTTACGCAGGCGGACGTGGAAGTGCAGGATTGCTACCACGAAAAGTACGGCCGCGTGTTCAAGCCGACCGAGATCAAGATGATGCTCGCGGCGTTCTCCAACATGGAGACGGTGCACATCGCGGCCTATTCGCACCTGCTGGACACCATCGGCATGCCCGAAAGCGAATACGGCATGTTCCTCGAATACGAGGAAATGAAGGCCAAGCACGATTACCTCCAGCAGTTCGGCGTGGATAGCGACGAGGATATCGCCCGCACGCTGGCGATGTTCGGCGGCTTTACCGAAGGGCTCCAGCTGTTCGCATCGTTCGCGATGCTGATGAACTTCCCGCGCTTCAACAAGATGAAGGGCATGGGGCAGATCGTTTCGTGGTCGGTTCGCGATGAATCGTTGCATTGCGAAGGCATCACCCGCCTGTTCCACGCCTTCACCAAGGAGCGTGACTGCCTGACCAAGGCGGTGAAGGAAGACATCATCGATTGCTGCCAGAAGACCGTGCGGCTTGAGGACGCCTTCATCGATCTCGCGTTCGAGCAGGGACCGGTGCCCGGGATGAGCCCGAAGGAAATCAAGCGCTACATCCGCTATATCGCGGACTGGCGCCTGGGCCAGCTGGGCTTCCAGCCGATCTACATGATCGAGGATCACCCGCTGCCCTGGCTCGCCCCGCTGCTCAACGGCGTTGAGCACGCCAACTTCTTTGAAACCCGCGCCACCGAATATTCCAAGGCCGCCACGCGCGGTGACTGGAACACTGTGTGGTCCAGCTTTGACAGCCGCCGCAAGGCAAAGGCCGCCGCCAACGTGGAAGACGCGGCGGAGGTCGAAGTCGACATGTTCGGTTCGGCCGGCATCGCTGCGGAGTAATGCCTTGTGCCGCCGCTCCGCCCTGTGTCGGGCGGCGGCACGCGGTTTCGCTGTCCTACAGCCATGCGATCAGGGCAGGATGCGCCCGTGCTGCTTGAACGCGTGAACACCTTGGCCAGAAATCGACCCGACCGATCAATGTCCCGCCGTTGATCGATCTCTCTTGTTGCTCAGGACCGTGTCAACTTTGTCAACTTCGCCTCTGCCGGGCGGGTAAATCGGTCCGATCCGGCTGTACCTGCGGGGCGTGATGGTTACGGCGGCGGCGCTTTGAATTAACCCTTTTGAAGGCCATCCCGGTGCATGTCTGCCCGGAGCCGGCGCGCAGCGTGCGTCCGGTTTCCGTGCGATCTGCTGCGAGGTGTGTCAGGGTGATCTCCCGCCGGTCCCTTCCGGTCCTGTTGCGAAAGGCGCGCGTGCGCCTTGACGCGCTGCTGCGCGATCAGGCGGGCAATGCGTTGATGATCACCGCGGCCACGATCATGCTGCTTGTCAGCCTGGCCGGCAGCGGCACCGATATCGCCCGCGCTTACATGACCCGAACCAGCCTGCAGAACGCCTGCGACGCCGGCGTGCTCGCGGGGCGCAAGGCGATGAGCAAGTCGGGCACCTACGGCACGACCGAGAAGGCGAGGGCGAGCAAGATGTTCAACTTCAACTTCAACCCGCTGGCCACCGACGCCAACACCATCGTCTTTTCCTCGTCGGCCAACACCTCGGGTCAGGTGCTGGCGACGGCCACCGCCAAGATGCCGATGACGATCATGCGCATCTTCGGCTTCAAGGATACGTCGCTGTCGGTGGCGTGTAGCGCGGAATTGCAGATGGCGAGCGCGGACGTGATGTTCGTGCTCGATACGACGGGTTCGATGAAATACGATCCGGACGGCGTGGGATGCTGCAATCTCGGTACATCCAAGATTGCCGGCCTGCGTTCCGCCGTCGGGGATTTCTACAAGACGGTGGCTGCGGCGGTGACCGACAAGACCAACACCCGCATCCGCTTTGGCTTCGTGCCCTATAGTTCGACGGTCAACGTCAAGGAGCTGGTGACTACGGGGGCCTTGCCCACGAGTTACCTGGCGGGAACGGCCGATTACCAGACGATTCTGGCATACTTCAATACGCCCAGTTACACGGCCAACACGCCGACTGCGGCGAACCCGGTCACGGAAACCTATTCCACCCCCCTCAAATCGAGCGACTGCACGAACTGGGGCAAGAATGGTTATCCCACGTCCGGGCCAAATCCCGTTGTTGTGACCCCTGCTCCTCCCGGGACCAAGACCAGCACGCAGTATGCGTGGCTTTCCTGGTCCGGTTCCGGCAATGGTATGGGCACCTGCAAGCGCACGGCGACGGTAACCTCGACAACGTACAAGACGGTCTACAACTTCACCAACTGGCGCTTCATCAAGGCCAGCGCAGACGTTTCGACGTTCAAGGGGCTGACCAGCGTGCCGCTGCTGTCCAGTATCGCCAGCGGCGCCACGGTGCCGACGGCTGGATATTACGACCGGCGTGCACTGGCCGCGATGGTTGGCCAGACGGACGTGTCTGGCATCGGAACGGCCAACTACACGTGGAACGGCTGCATCGAGGAACGCGCCACGGTGCAGAGCCTGTCGATGTCGCCGGTGCCGAGCGGAGCGACTGACCTCGATCTCGATTCTGCACCCAGCAGCACGGCCACGTCCTGGAAAATGTATCTCGAAGGCATGGAGTTCTGGCGCAGCAACAATGCAACCTCGTATGATTCCACCGTCATCCCCAACGGCTATGGGCAGCAAACTTCGTACTGCCCGGCTTCGATGAAGCAGTTCACCACGGTAGACACCACGGACCCGACCACGGTGCCTTCGTGGTTGACAACATACCTCAACACCCTTGCCGCCGAAGGCGCAACCTATCACGATATCGGCATGATCTGGGGTGGGCGGCTTGGCAGCCCGACGGGCATTTTCACCAGCAACGTGAATGCGGATTCGACCAAGTATCCTTCGGTCAGCCGCCACATCATCTTCATGACCGACGGCGTGATGGAGCCGACGCAGTCGATCTACAACGCCTATGGCACGGAATATTACGACCACCGCGTGGCTCCTTCGGGCGTGACCGACGGCGCAAGCGGCACGCTCAAGGACTATCACAACGCGCGTTTTCTGGCGGTGTGCGACAAGGTGAAGCAGATGGGCTACACCGTATGGGTCATCGGCTTCGGGCAGAGCCTGACCACGCAAATGCAAAGCTGCGCAACGGCGGGCCGCGCTTATTTTGCCAGCAACACCACCGACCTCAAGAACACGTTCAAGTTCATCGCGGGGCAAGTGGCCGACCTGAGGATCAACAAGTGAGGGCGCCGCGTGCCCTGCGCCTCGTGCGCGATGAGCGGGGTGCCGCCGCGCTTGAATTCGCACTGGTTTCGCCGATGCTGCTGCTGATCGTGGCGGGCACGCTGGAACTGGCGCAGGCCTTCTACATCCGCACGGTGCTGCAATCGGTAGTCAACGCGGCCGGCCGCAATTCCTCGCTCCAAAGCGGCGCGACCAACCAGAGCGCGATCGACACGCGCGTATCGCACATGATCCACGACGTGATGCCCAAGGCGACGGTCACTTTTTCACGGCGCAATTATGCCGAGTTCACCAACGTGGGCCAGCCTGAAGACTATACCGACACGAACAAGAACGGCGTCTACGACACGGGCGAATGCTTCATCGACATGAACGGCAACATCACCTGGGATGCGGACCTTGGTAAGGCCGGCCTTGGCAACGCCAACGATGTGGTGGTCTATACGGTCACGGTTTCGTATCCGCAGTGGTTCGGCTTCGCGACCTATTTCGGGTTGCCCAAGACCCAGAAGATCAACGCGACGACGATCCTCAAGAACCAGCCCTTCGCCACCCAGACCACGCGCACCGGCGTGCAGATATGCACATGACGGCCCGCACCATCGGCCGCGCGCTACGCCGCTTGCTGCGTGATCGCGCGGCGGCCGCGGCGGTGGAAATGGCGCTGGCCACGCCGTTCCTGCTGGCGCTCGGCATGGTGGGGGCCGAAGTGGTCAACCTGGCCATCCTGCACCTGCGGCTGAACCAGCTTGCAATCGTGGTCGCGGACAATGCCAGCCGCGCCAAGCAGTCGGTGGTCGGCGGCGCGCCGCAATTCCGCGAATACGACGTGAACCAGGTGTTCACGGCCGCATCGTTTTCCGTCAGGGACCTGACGTTTGCCAGCCGGGGCCGCATCATTCTGTCCAGCCTGGAAATGAATTCCTCGGGCGGGCAGTGGATTCACTGGCAGCGCTGCTGGGGTTCGACGCTGTATACGTCGCGCTATGGCGTGCAGGGCACCGGCGTTACCGGCACATTGTTTGCGGGCATGGGCCAGACGACGGTGCCGATGACGGTGGACAGCGGCAATGCGATCATGTTCGTCGAAGTGGCGTACAGCTACACGCCCGTGTTCTTCAAAGGCCTGATCAAGTCGAAGGTGATCCGCAAGGAAGCCGCGCTGTATGTGCGCGACGACCGCGACCTGACCAAGATCTACCCGACGACCGGAATCACCGCCGCAACCTGTTGAGATCCCGCGCCTGCGGCACCGATCGATCACGCACGTTTGCGCTGGCGCAACGACGGCGAATGGACGATCCTCCACCATGAAACAGCCGCGATACGGTGGGGCCCGTCCCATCGCCATCGATGGGCAGCAAAAAGCGCTTCGGCGCGGCAAGGGGGACCGGATGACGCTTGCAATGACAGTGCACGGCGCGGCGCAGACGGTCACAGGCTCGTGCATAGAGCTGCGCGGGGCCAACGCCCGCATCCTTCTCGATTGCGGGCTGTTCCAGGGATCGCGCTCGCTGGAGGCGCTCAACCACGAAGCGCTGGCGTTCGATCCCAGGTCCATCGATGCGGTGGTGCTGAGCCATGCGCATATCGATCACAGCGGGTTGTTGCCGCGGCTGGTGGCCGAAGGGTTCACGGGGACGATCTGGTGCACGACCGAAACCTCGGACCTGCTGGAATTCATGCTCGCAGATGCCGGGCGAATTCAGGAATACGAAGCGGAGCGACGTAACCGGCGCCGGGACCGCGCCGGGGATGAGCCGTTCGAGCCGATCTACACCGAAGAGGACGCGGTCGCCGCATGGCGGCTGGCCCGACCGACCGCGCCCGGGGAATGGTTCGAGCCGGCACCGGGCTTTCGCGTGCGCCTATGGAATGCGGGTCACATCCTCGGATCGGCGTCGGTCGAGGTCGAGGCAGAGGGCGTGCGCCTGCTGTATTCGGGTGACATCGGCCCTGACAACAAGGCGTTCCATCCAGATCCGGCGTCGCCGGCGGGCTTTGACTACGTGATTTGCGAAAGCACGTATGGGGACCGGACGCGCGAGCGCGTTTCCATCGAAGATCGGCGGCGCGTGCTGGAAACCGAGATTGTCGAGGCGAGGGCGCGCGGCGGCAATCTGGTGGTGCCGGCGTTCGCGCTGGAGCGCACGCAGGAACTGCTGCTCGATATAGCGGCGCTATCGAGAGCCGGGCGCATTGGAAATGCGACGGTCTTCGTCGATTCCCCGCTCGCCAGTCGGGCGACGACGGTGTTCAGCAAATATGCCGCGCAGCTTGAGGACACGGGTGGCCGCGACGTCTTTGCCGATCCGTCCATCCACTATGTCAACGACGTGATGGAATCGATGCGGCTCAACTCGATGTCGGGCGCGATCATCCTTGCGGCGTCCGGCATGTGTGAGGCCGGGCGCATCCGCCACCACTTGTTCTACAACCTGCCTCGCCGCGATTCGACGATCCTGTTCGTGGGATTTCAGGCGGAAGGATCGCTTGGCCGGGTCATTCTGGACGGGGCGCAGCGCGTCAGGATTTCGGGGCGCGACGTGCGGGTGCGGGCGCAGATTCGCCGGATCGAAAGCTATTCCGCCCATGCCGACCAGTCTGAATTGCTGGCATGGATAGCGGAGCGCGGCCCGATTGGCGGCAGCCTGTTCCTGGATCACGGGGAGAAAACGGCCATCGCGTCGTTGCGCGATCTGGCGGGGGAACGGAAGCTCGCCCCCTCGATCATCGTGCCCGAGATCGGCGAAAGCTATGAACTGGTTGCAGGGGCCCCAGCGCGCAGGACGAAGACGGGGCGGGCAGACCTTCAGCAGGCCATCGGCCGCGACTGGCAGAACAACTACGCCGATCTTGCGACCAACCTGAAGCGCAGGCTTTCAGAAATTCGCAACGCCGAAGCACGCCAGAAAGCGATCGACGAAATGCGCGCGGTGCTGGACAGCTATGCCGCGTTCCGTGCCGATCGCGCCAAGTGGCAGCGGTGATTTTGTCGGAAGATTGGATGCCCCGCGAGGATTCGAACCTCGATAGACGGAATCAGAATCCGTAGTCTTACCTTTAGACGACGGGGCAATGGAGGCGCGCAGTTAGACGCGGGCGTCCGTCGAGTCAAGCGGCTGGAAACACGAATTCGGGCGGGTGCCTTGCGGGCGGGGCGCCGCATCGCTACCATGATGGGTAAGTACCCGGATGGCATCTCCCGTCCTGGAAAACATAAGCGAATATCGACAATGGCGGACTTCGATCCGCCGGCGAGGGAAGGGGTCACGCGGTCCGGCCGGAGGAAGGGGCGAAAGCCCCAACCGCGCAACCATGCCGGAACGCCGAAACCTCCCTTGAACGCCGGCAACAGGCAGGGCGCGTCACGCGTGACGCAGGCCCGCACGCAGACTCCGACCGAGCCGTCGCCACCCCCCGCGGTGGCCGATCAGGACGCAAGGGCGCGCAGCGCGGGGTGGCAGAAGCCGGTGCCCTATCACCGGCAGGCCTATGCCGCGATCGACCTTGGCACCAACAACTGCCGATTGCTGATTGCGCGGCCTTCGGGCGAGCATTTCGTGGTGATCGACGCGTTCAGCCGGGTTGTCCGGCTGGGCGAGGGCCTTGCGCAGTCGGGCCGCCTGTCGGACGAGGCGATGGATCGCGCGCTGGCCGCGCTGCACGTCTGCGCCGAAAAGCTGAAGAAGCGCAATGTCCACCTTGCGCGATCGGTTGCGACCGAGGCTTGCCGCCGGGCGACCAACGGCGCCGACTTCATCGAGCGGGTGCACCGCGAAACGGGCATCCGGCTGAACATCATCACCGCGCAGGAAGAGGCGCGGCTGGCGGTGCTGGGCTGCCACATCCTGCTGGAAACGGGCGAGGGCCCGGCGATGATCTTCGACATCGGCGGCGGATCGACCGAGATGGTGCTGGTGGATACCAGCGAGCAGGTGCCGCGCATCGTCGACTGGCAATCTGTGCCGTGGGGCGTCGTGTCGCTGACCGAAAGCGTGGGACCTGTGGGCGATTCGCCCGAGGCGCGCGCCGCCGCCTATGCCGAAATGCGGCGCCGGGTGGACGAAGGCTTTGCCCCCTTTTCCGAGCGCATCGACGAGGCGCGCAAGGCGGCAGTGGAGCAGGGCGCTATCCGTCTGCTGGGCACCAGCGGCACGGTGACCACTCTGGCCAGCCTGCATCTGGAACTGCCGCAGTATGATCGTCGCGCCGTGGACGGGCTGATCGTGCCGACGGGCGCGATGCGCGGGATCAGCCAGCGGCTGTCGCGCCTGAGCCCGGCCGAGCGCATCGCGCTGCCGTGCATCGGCCGCGAACGGTCCGACCTGGTGGTGGCGGGGTGCGCCATCCTGGAATCGATCTTCGACATCTGGCCTGCCGACCGTCTGGGCATTGCCGATCGCGGCATCCGCGAAGGCATCCTGCGCAGCCTGATGGCCGCGGGCGGCGAGGCCGAGCGCAGCCGCGAGGCGCTGCGCAACCTGAAAAGGATTTCCTGACCCATGAGCCGTTCCGGACGCGATCCGAACACCCGCCTGAAGACGGGCAAGGGGCGCACCCAATCGTCTGTGCGCTGGCTGTCGCGCCAACTCAACGATCCATACGTGAAGCAGGCCAAGGCCGAAGGCTGGCGCAGCCGCGCCGCGTTCAAGCTGATCGAACTGGACGAGAAGTTTGGCCTGCTGCGCGGCGCGAAGCGGGTGGTCGATCTTGGCATCGCGCCCGGTGGGTGGAGCCAGGTGGTGCGCAAGAAGGCGCCGCAGGCCGCCATTGTGGGCATCGACCTGCTGCCGACCGACCCGATCGAGGGCGTGACCATCTTCCAGATGGACTTCATGGCGGACGAGGCGCCGCCTGCGCTGGAAGGCGCGCTGGACGGTCCGCCCGACCTGGTGATTTCCGACATGGCGGCCAACACCGTCGGGCATAAGCAGACCGACCATCTGCGCACGATGGGGCTGGTGGAAACGGCGGTGGACTTTGCCATCAACACGCTGGCGCCGGGCGGCGCCTTTGTGGCCAAGGTCTTTGCCGGCGGCACAGACACGGAGCTGCTGAACCTGCTGAAGCGCAACTTTACCACGGTGAAGCACGCCAAGCCCCCGGCCAGCCGCAAGGATTCTTCGGAATGGTACGTGATCGCGCAAGGTTTCAAAGGGCGCGAATAGATTTCCACAGGCGGGATTTTGCACGAATCGCCTCCCCGGCTCTAAGGCGCCGGCTCCAGATTTCATGCATCCTTGGACCGGAGTTCTGAACCGATGGCCGAATCCGCCGACGACCGCCTGCGCCTCCTGATCGAGCGCATCGAACGCCTTGAAGAAGAAAAGAAGGGCATCGCCGACGACATCAAGGACGTCTACGGCGAAGGCAAGGCCACGGGCTATGACGCCAAGATCATGCGCCAGATCGTGCGCCTGCGGAAGATGAAGCCCGACGACCGCCGCGAGATGGAAGCCGTGCTGGACGTGTATAAGAGCGCGCTCGGCATCGACTGAACGCCCGGATTTCGCGGGAAGCGGCGGAACCACCTGCGCTTCCCGCCGGTTCGCTTGCCTGAACAATCAGGCAAGGACCGAACCGATGACCAGCCCTTTTGGCACCGTCTATCCCCCGATCCACGAGGATGGCCTGCCCGGTTCCGGCCGGCTGGCGGGCAAAGTGGCGATCGCCTATCTCAACGAGCATGAAGACGCGGAGGACACGCACCGCGCATGCGCCGAAGAAGGCGCCGAATGCTGACCTTTGCCGGCGTTCCTGTTCCTTGCCTGCGAGGATTCCTCCTACATGTCGGGGCAAATGCTCCACCCCAGCGGCGGGACGGTGGTCAATGGCTGAGCAGAATCACCAGCCCGACCGCTGCGCCGTTTGCAATTCCGTGGACCAGCATGGAGCCGGGCAGGCCCACGCGCATTCGCACGAAGCCGAGCACCATCCCGGTCCATAGTTGCGGCAGCACCATCGGCAGCAGGGCGAGCGAGAACGCGGGATAATTGACGAGGTGCGACAGGCCGAAACTCCCCACCGACAGCCAGAACAGCAGCGGATAGGCGCGGAAGAACCAGACGGGCGCGCCCTTGCGGTGGCGCAGGGCGATCCATCCGCCAAGCGCGGCGACGGCGGTGGCAACGAAGCCGAGCGAGGCCGCCGTTTCCGCCACATGATTCGAAACGAGCGTCAGCAGCAAAGCCGCGATGATGCCGCACAGCAACAGCCAGATCGCGCGCGGACGGCCGGTCAGCCAGCCGCGAAAGGCGACTTCCTCTCCCACCGGTGCGATAACCGTCACCAATGGCAGGAGCAGCGCGGGCGGCACTTTGCCAAAGGCATCGGGTGAAGGCAGACCCATCGCGGCCTGCCACAGCTTCAGCAGCGGGGCGAGCGCCAGCAACAGCACGCCCAGATGCAGCACCAGCATCGCGCTCCACACCCGCCGCGATGCCGGATCGGCCAGCCCGGCAGGCTGGCGTGGCACCGGATGGGCGAGATAGGCTGCGAATTCGCGCAAGGGTGTGATCATGGGCTATCCATGCCGGTTTAGTCGTTAAAGCCGGGTTTGCCGGGAAAGATTGCCCGATGGCGCTTCGTCGGCTAGGGCCGCGCGAGATTCACTCCATTGCAGAGCCGCAAGAAGCACGACCATGGCAGGCCATTCCAAATTCAAGAACATCATGCATCGCAAGGGCGCGCAGGACAAGAAGCGCTCCGCGATGTTCTCCAAGCTCAGCCGCGAAATCACGGTCGCGGCCAAGATGGGCATGCCCGATCCGGACATGAACCCGCGCCTGCGCGCCGCTGTCAACGCGGCCAAGGCGCAGTCCATGCCCAAGGACAACATCGCCCGCGCCATCGACAAGGCGACCAAGGGCGAAGGCGATAACTACGAGGAAGTGCGCTACGAAGGCTATGGCCCGGGCGGCGTGGCGATCATCGTGGAAGCGCTGACCGACAACCGCAACCGCACCGCCACCAATGTGCGCACCGCGTTCGCCAAGAACGGCGGCAACCTTGGCGCGAGCGGAGCGGTCAGCCACGGCTTCGAACGGCTTGGCCTGATCGAATATCCCGGCAGCGTGGGTGACGAGGAAAAGGTCCTCGAAGCCGCGATCGAAGCCGGCGCGGACGACGTGGAATCCGACGAGGATGCGCACTCGATCTGGGTCGCCATCGAATCGCTGCACCCCGTGGCGCGCGAACTGGAAAAGACCCTTGGCGAAGCCGAAGGCGTGAAGCTGGCGTGGAAGCCCAGCCTCAAGACCGAGGTTTCGGCCGATGACGCCGCCACCCTGCTCAAGCTGATCGACGTGCTGGACGACGACGACGATGTGCAGACCGTGTGGGGGAACTATGAAATCCCCGACGAGGTGATGGAAAAGCTGGGCTGAATCCGGCCCATGCCGGGCTGCGATCCGTTGCAGGGAATTCACGGGGCTGGCCGCTGGCCGGCCCCGTTCCGTTTGGGGGATAGCGCATGATCATCCTTGGCATCGACCCCGGCCTCACCTGCACCGGGTGGGGCGTGGTGGCCAAGGCGGGCAGCCGCCTGTCTCACATCGCCAACGGCCAGATCCGCACCGATGCCAAGGCCACGATGGCCGAGCGACTGGTGGAGCTGGACGCCGCGCTGAACACCGTGATCGATCTCTACAAACCCGATACCGGCGCGGTGGAGGAAGTCTTCGTCAACGTGAACCCGCAGTCCACGCTGAAGCTGGGGCAGGCGCGGGGCGTGGCGATGCTGTCGGTCGCGCGCGCGGGCATTCCAGTCGCGGAATACCCGACCAAGGTCATCAAGAAGGCGCTCGTGGGCACGGGTGGCGCAGAAAAGCTGCAGGTCCAGGCAATGCTCAAGGTGCTGCTGCCGGGCGTGAAGCTGGCGGGTGAGGATGCCGCCGACGCGCTGGCCGTTGCCATCACCCACGCCAACATGCTGGGCAGCCACCGCTGACCTTGCCGATTGGTAGGGTTGCCTCCACCTGCCGGCCACGCCGCGCATGGCAGGCTCGCCTTCATGGAAGTGGAACTCAGCGCCGAAGCCAAGGACAAGCGGCTCAACCGCCGCGTGGCGATCACCGTGGTCGTGCTCTCCGTGTTCACCGGGGTGTGCAACATCAAGGATGGCAACATCGTTCAGGCGATGCAGGCGGCACAGTCCGCCTCGGTCGACCAATGGAACGAATATCAGGCCACGCGGACCAAGCAGCACCTGACCGAAACCGCGCGGAGCCAGATGGCCGTGATCGCGCCATCCGAGGCAACGCGCGCCGCCATTGCGGGCTTTGATCGTGACATCGCCCGTTATCGCGCCGAAGCGCCCGCGCTGGCCCATCAGGCCAAGGCGCAGTCGGACCTCTATGAGGCGCTCAACGTCCATGACGATCAGTTCGATGCGAGCGAGGCAGCCATTTCGACCGCGATTTCCATCGCTGCGGTCGCGGCGCTGGCGGAAAGCGCCGGAGTTCTGGTGGCGGCGTGGGCCTTTGGCGCGTTCGGGATGTTCATGGGCCTGTGCGGTTTCCTTGGGCTGGGCTTTCACCCGGACGTGCTGAGCAACCTGCTGGGGTGATGCGCGAAGGGGCTGGCGCGCCGGATTGTTCCCTGCCATAGGGAACAAACCATGATCGCCAAGCTTACCGGCATCCTTGACGAAACCGGCCCGGACTGGGCGATCATCGACGTGAACGGCGTCGGCTACCTTGTGTTTTGCTCGGTCAAGACGCTGACCCACCTCGGCATCGCGGGCGACAAGGTGGTCGTCCACACCGAGATGCAGGTCAGCGAAACCGACCAGCGCCTGATCGGTTTTGCCAGTGCGGGGGAACGCGCGTGGTTCCGCCTGCTCACTGCGGTGCAGGGCGTGGGCAGCAAGGTTGCGCTGGCGATCCTCTCGGCGCTCTCGGTCGATGAACTCCAGCGCGCCTGCGCCAACGGCGACAGCGCCATGGTCGCCCGCGCCAACGGCGTCGGCCCCAAGCTCGCCAGCCGCATCGTCAACGAATTGAAGGACAAGGCGGGCGGCCTTGCGGGCCTGACTGGTGGATTGGGCGTGGCAGGCGAACCCGGCGCCGTGCCGCTTCCGCCGGGATCGGTCACCGCCGATGCGCTTTCCGCCCTGCAAAACCTCGGGTTCAAGCCTGCCGTCGCCACCAGCGCCGTGGCGCTGGCGGTCAAGGAACTGGGCGAGGATGCGGGACTGAACGATCTGGTGCGTGTGGCGCTGAAGCGGGCGACCGGCTGACATGACTGACAATCCGCTCCTCGCCTCAGAGCGTCAGGTCGACGATCAGGACGCGGCCCTGAGGCCCAAGACGCTGGCCGATTTCACCGGGCAGGCTGCCGCCAAGGACAACCTGCGCGTGTTCATCGAAAGCGCGAAGATGCGGCGCGAGGCGATGGACCATGTGCTGTTCTTCGGCCCGCCGGGGCTGGGCAAGACCACGCTGGCGCAGATCATCGCGCGCGAACTGGGCGTGAACTTTCGCGCCACGTCCGGCCCGGTGATCGCCAAGGCGGGCGATCTGGCTGCGCTGTTGACCAATCTGGAACACGGCGATGTCCTGTTCATCGACGAGATCCACCGTCTGAATCCGGTGGTGGAGGAAGTGCTGTATCCGGCGATGGAAGACCGGGCGCTGGACCTCATCATCGGCGAAGGCCCCTCGGCGCGTTCGGTGCGGATCGATCTGCCGCCGTTTACGCTGATCGGCGCGACCACGCGGCAGGGTCTGTTGCAGACGCCGTTGCGTGATCGCTTCGGCATTCCGGTGCGGTTGCAGTTCTATTCGGTTGATGAACTGGAACGGGTTGTGACGCGCGGGGCCAGCCTGCTGGGGATCGGCATCGACAAGGGCGGCGCCACCGAAATTGCCCGCCGTGCGCGCGGCACGCCGCGCGTTGCCGGGCGGCTGCTGCGGCGGGTGCGCGATTTTGCGCAAGTGGCGGGGGCGGAGACGATCACGCGCGGCATTGCCGATGATGCGCTGACCCGGCTGGAGGTCGATTCGCTGGGGCTTGACCTGCAGGACCGCCGCTACCTCACCATGATCGCCGATATATACAAGGGCGGGCCGGTGGGCGTGGAAACGCTGGCGGCCGGGCTTTCCGAACCGCGTGACACGATCGAGGAAGTGATCGAGCCCTACCTGATCCAGCTGGGCATGGTGGCACGCACCGCACGCGGGCGCTGCCTGAATGATCGCGGCTGGCAGCATCTGGGGCTGACCCCGCCATCGGGGCAACTGCCGGGGTTGTTCGACACCGGCGAATAAGCTGGCTTTGTAAACGCAACCGCCGAATTCGGTTCCAGATTGGGACACAGTTAACGAGTCTGCCCGATCCGGTCCCGATCCGGGTCGCAAAGTGGCCGAAATCCTGGTTAACGGCATTGCCCCTGCTGCCGTGATCTGCGTTGTTCGATCTGTCAGGGAAGGGTCCGGAACCGTCTGTTCACAGATCGCGGTTAGGACGCCTTCCGGGGAAACAGCGAGAGCATACGATCATGTCGGTTCGGATGGCATTGGCAAAGCTGGCGGCCTGCGCGGCCGGGGGCGCCGTACTGGGCGGGGGCGCCGTCCACGTGTCGGAAGCGCCGTCGACGGCGGAGATCCACCACGTCAAGCCGATCAAGATCAAGCAGGCGAAGCCGGTGCACATCGCCCGCCGCGCCGCACCCCGCGAAGTGCATCGCGCCCGCCGCATCGTGAAGACCACGATTACGCGGTCGTGCGAAGCGCCGCAGCAGATGGCGATGGTACCGGTGCCCTATATGCCGCCGATGCCGCCGCAGCCGATGGGCGGTGGCGGCGGGGCCGTGCCGGTGGTGATCGGCGGCGGTGCGATCGGCGGGTTCGGTGGCGGATTCTTCGGTGGGTTCTTCGGCGGCAGCAGCGGCGGTGGCAGCGTGGTTGTATCGTCCACGAGCACCGGTTCCAGCTCCACCTCAGGCGGCTCCACGTCGAGTTCGGGTGGGTCCAGCTCGAGTTCGGGTGGGTCTAGCTCGACTTCAACTTCGGGCGGGTCGACCTCGACGTCCTCGGGCAATATCTCGTCCAGCTCGGGCAACGTCAGTACCTCTTCGGGCAGCGTCAGCACCTCCTCGGGTAGCGTCAGCACCTCTTCGGGCAGCGTCAGCACCTCTTCGGGTAGCGTCAGCACCTCTTCGGGTAGCGTCAGCACCTCCTCGGGCAATGTCAGCACGTCGTCCGGCAATGTCAGCACGAGCAGCTCGACCTCGACCAGTTCGGGCAACGTAAGCACGAGCAGCAGCACGTCCTCTAGCACCAGTTCCTCGACATCGACCTCGACGTCGAGCAGCACCTCGTCGAGTACGAGTTCCTCGACGTCGGGTTCGTCATCGACCTCCAGTTCATCGTCCAACGGCGGCACGGAAGTGCCCGAACCTTCGATGCTGTTGCTGTTCGGTGCGGCGGCTGCGGGTCTGGTGGCGCGGCGTAGGCAGGGCTTGCGCGCGGTTAACGCGGGTTGAGCCGAGACAGGATGCGGTAAACGAAGGGCGGCTTTCGGGCCGCCCTTTTCGTCTAGAGCCGCAATGCGCCGCGCAGCCTTGCGATCAGGCCGGGGCGATGGCGGTGCAGGCGCACCAGCCGGACCAGATCGTCCGGCGGGAAAGGCTTGGCCAGAACGTGGCCCAGGCCTGCCGTCGCGGCCGGTATCGATTCGGGCAGTCCGGTGGAGAATACGATTAGCGGCGGAGCGGGGCTCAACTGGTGGACCAGTTCGGCAGGCGTCCAGCCGTCGTCGCGATCGGCCAGCCGTACATCGAGCACCAGCACATCAGGCAGGAGCCGTTCAATTTCCTGAAGCGCGGCGGCGACCGAAGCGCAGATGACCACCTTCTCCGCGCCGCCGTCAGCCAGCGCGGCGGCGATATCCATCGCGATAAGGGCATCGTCCTCGACGATCAGGGCCCGACCGAGCGAGGCGGGCGGCAGATCGTTCGCTCGCGCCATCGTCGCCATGCCCCTGCCATCCTGTTTTGGGCCATGCGGGCCGCGCGTCATTCCGCCCCGTCTGGTGGAACGGTGGAGAAACGCGGGGCCCGAGCGCCGGGTTCCCGGCGGCTCAGAGTGGCTTCTGGTAGATTTCGTATTCCTTGTTCACGTGGCTGTTGATTGCGTCCGCGATGGCGACCATTCCCTGGTTGTCTTCGAGAATCCAACCAATTTCGCTCCGGCTGGCGCCATAGCGTTCGACCGAGTTGAGGCGGATCTGCTCGATCATCATGAAGGCCAGCTGGCTGGCGAGGCGCGAGGACTGAAGCCGCTTGCGCACGCCCATCAGCGGTACGCGCATGGTGCGGACCTGCGGGTTGCGCAGCCACCGCAACAGCTTGATGAAATTGAACGGAAACAGCTTTCCGCCCATCGGCTTCAGCGCCTCGTTGAGATCGGGTAGCGTCATCATGAAGGCGACCGGTTCGCCTTCATATTCGGCCACCATGATCAGGTCCTCGCGCACGATCGGCTTGAACTTCTTGCCGGCGTACTTGATCTCGGTGTCGGTGAACGGGACGAAGCCCCAGTTGTCGGACCATGCATCGTTGAGGATGTCGAGGATCAGCGCCGCTTCGCTGTCGAACCTGCTCTTGTCGACATTGCGGATGCGGATCTTGGCGTTCTTTCGGCCCGACTGCACGATGCGCTGGATCAGCGGCGGAAATCCCTTCGTGATGTCCAGCTCATAGGTGCGCAGAGTCTTGGCCGGCTGATAGCCCAGTGCCTTGATGTAGTCGTTGTAGCGTTCAGGCTGGTGGCCCATCATCACCGTGGGGGGGTGATCGAAACCCTTGGTGAGCTGACCCGGTTCTTCCCAGATCGACATGGAAATGGGCGCCAGAACGCGGGTCATGCCCTTGGTGCGCAGCCAGTCTTCCGCGGTGGCGATCAGGGTGCGGGCCACGTCTTCGTCCTCGGCTTCGAGCAGGCCCCAGTTGCCCGTGCCCGGCCCCATGCCCTGATCCGGGCTCATCGCCACGGCCAGATGGTCGATGTGTGCGGAAATGCGCCCCACCAGCTTGCCGCCGCGATGGGCAAGGAACAGCTGCACGTCGGCGTGTTCGAAGAACGGGTTCTTGCCTGGGGTGACCAGTTCCAGCGCTTCCATGCGCAGCGGGGGCACCCAGTTCGGGTCGGCCGCGTTCATGGCATAGGCAAGGTCGACGAACCGGGCGCGATCGGCCTTCGTCGCCACCGGGGTGACGGTTACTGTGGTCATGGTCTTGATTTCCCCCGGTCGTATGGTCTGGAAGGAGGCTTCAGGCCGCCTTGCTGTCGTTTTCGTTGGCTTCCTTGCCCATCACGCGGCGGCGCGGGTGGCCCGATGCGATGCCGCCCGAAAGCGCCTTTACCCACGGGTACTTCACCGCCACTTCCTCGGTATAGCCGAGGTTGAACACGGTGGCCGACCGCTGCGGACGGTCCTTCTTTTCATAATAGGTGCCAAGCAGGCGGTCCCACAGGTAGTTGGTGATCCCGTAGTTGCCGTCTTCGTCGAAATAGTGGTGTTCGTTATGCCGCTGCTTCATGAACTGCACCCACTTCCAGCGCGGCTTGAAGGCCAGGTGCTGGATGCAGTGCATGAATTCGTAGTAGCAGGTGGTGAGAATGCCGGTGGCAAAGGCAATGGCCGCCCCCCCGATGCCGCCGATCAGCCAGCCGACCGGAATCGTGGCGACAGCGATGGTGGGCACGGTGGTGTGCAGCGCGCCGAACAGCACGTTGAGGTTGTTCGGGTCCTGGTGGTGATCGTAGTGGATGCGCTTCCAGGTGGGAGACAGCAGCTTCCACTTGTACATCCACTGGCCGTGCAGCACGTACTGGTGCAGCAGGTGCCACACCAGCGGATAGACCGCCACGGCTGCGGCGATCGCGCCGGCGGTGCGCACCGGAGCGGTGGGGTGCAGGACATAGACGACGATGCTGATTGCCGCGATCGAGAGGTATGCGACGATCGTATAGTGCTGGAAATAGGCGACGGTCAGTTCCTTGAGCGTCATGCGGTCAAGGTAATGCGTGCGCTTCCAGAACGGCAAGTGCGATTGATCGGCGGAATTCTGCGACACGGGACTCGTCCTCGATTCAATGGCTTTGTGGCTGTAGCAGCCCAACCTGTGCGCCTTAAGCGCATCTTTGCGGCGGCAATGCGGCAGGCGCGCCTTAATGCCCCCGCTATGCCTGCGCCTTGCGGCAGGTCAAGGTGCGTATTGGGGCAAGGCTGAACCTTCGCTGAGGCGATGTGGCCGACGAGGCGTGCGTGCGGCGCGGTGAATGCAATAAGAGCAATTGCCTAGTGACCGCATGGCGCTTATCCATGCCGCATTGCAGCATAAAGGACGGCCATGACAGCGGGGACTTTCGACCTTTCGGGCAAGCGCGTGTTCGTGGCCGGTCACCGGGGCATGGTGGGCTCTGCCATCGTGCGGCGGCTGGCGAGCGAAGGGTGCGAAGTGCTGACCGCCGGGCGCGACGTGCTTGATCTGAAGGACCAGCCCTCGGTCCGGGCGTGGTTTGCCGCCAACCGCCCCGATGTGGTGGTGCTGGCTGCGGCCAAGGTGGGCGGCATCCTTGCCAACGACACATTCCCCGCCGACTTTCTCTATGACAACCTGATGATCGAGGCGAACGTCATCGAGGCGGCGCACGTTCAGGGCGTGGAGAAGCTGCTGTTCCTCGGTTCCTCGTGCATCTATCCCAAGTTTGCGCCCCAGCCGATTGCCGAGGATGCGCTGCTGACCGGCGCGCTGGAACCGACCAACGAATGGTACGCCATCGCCAAGATCGCCGGGATCAAGCTGTGCCAGGCCTATCGCCGTCAGCACGGGGACGATTTCATCAGCGCGATGCCGACCAACCTTTACGGGCC
>JBDLVU010000014.1:0-39781 GCA_039804665.1 Pseudomonadota bacterium
CTGGTGCCTTTCGTGCAAGGTGAACGAGGCGACCTCGCTCTCCTCACCGCAAGTGGCCGACGCCTTTCGCAAGGCCGGCGTCACCGTGATGCGCGGCGACTGGACGCGGCAGGACCCCGCGATTGCCGCGTTCCTGAAAGAGCACGGCCGCGCGGGCGTGCCGCTTTACCTGTGGTACGCGGGCGGTGCCCCGGCGCAGGACCTGCCGCAGGTGCTGACGCCGGGGATGCTCACCGGGCTTGTGAAGGGGTAAGTTGTCCGCCGCCCAGCGCGGTGAACAGGCCCACCGTATCGGACAGGCGCATGGTGCGCGCGGTCACGTACTGGCTGCGCGCCGCCTGCGCCGCCGAAGCCGCATTCAGCGCCGCCAGCGTCCCCACGCTGCCCAGCTGCAACTGGCGACGCGTGAAGCCAAGGCTTTCCTGCGCTGCGGCGTTACCCCGTTCCGCCGCATCGAGTGCGGTGGCATCGGTGGACAGCGCGGTGAGCGCGTTGGACACGTCGGCGAACGACTGGAGCGCCACCCCGCGATAGCTCGCCTTGGCAGCCTCCAGCGCCGCCTCTGCCGCCTTGTGCTGATGCCGCAAGGCGCCGCCGTGGAAGATCGGCGCGGTCAGCCCGCCGATCAGCGCCCAGAACGGATTACCATCGCGGAACATCTGGCCGAAATCCTGCGCCACGCCGCCAGCCGAGGCCGACAACGTGATCGAGGGCAGCTGTGCCGCCAGCGCGGCCTGCGCATCGGCCGCCGCGCCTTCCATCGCCGCCGCCGCACCCGCAACGTCGGGACGCTGGCGAACAAGATCGGACGGCAGCGCCAGCGGCAGGTCCGCCGGCAGGGTCAGGTCGTCGATATGCGGCAGCGCCGGCAGCGCCGTGCCGGGCGCCTGCCCCACCAGCACCGACAGCGCGGCAAGGTTCGCCAGCCGCGCGCGTTCGATCGGCGGCAGCGCACCTTCGGCCGCAGCGGTGGCGGCTTCCTGCGCGGCGACGTCAGCCTTACCGATGGCGCCCAGCGCTTCGCGGGCCTGCAGCAGCTTCAGGATTTCGCGGTTGCTGTCGATGGAGGCCTGCGCCGCCTGCGCCTGCGCCTCAAGCCCGGCGTTCTGGATCACCGCCAGCACGACATTGGCGCTGACGATGTTGCGCACACCCGCCAGCCGTGCCGCCGTGGCGCGTTCGGCCGCTCTGGCCGAGCGCACGTGCGCCGCGTTGCCGCCGAACAGGTCGAGCGAATAGGCAACGCTGACTTGCGCGGTGTGAAGCGAAAACACCGTGGGGTTGGGATCGAGCAAGGGTGAGGACAGCGACTGCGACAGTCGTTGGCGCTCCACCGAATACCCGGCGTCCACTTGCGGGAACAGAACCCCGCGCGCGGCACCGGCCAGTTCGTGGGCCTGGCGAAGGTTGGCCGACGCGACCGCGACATCGGCATTGGCGGCAAGCGCCTGTGCCACCAGATCGTCCAGCACCGGGTTGCCGAAGGCGCGCCACCAGTCGGCCCCGGCAGGCTGCCCCGCGTGGACCGTCTGGGCCGTGCCGGTTTCTACACCGATGGGGCCGGATAGGACCGAAGCCGGCGCGTTGCCCGCAGGCGTCGCCGGTTGCGGCACGCCCACGCTGACGGGCGGCCGCGCTAGTGCCGGCAGCGAAACCGCGCAGAGCATGGCGGTGGCGATGGCGCGGCGGATCATGCGGGCTCTCCCTGGACGATCACGGGCGTCTTGCGCTGGCGCAGACGGCTGGAGAAGCGGTTGATCAGCAGCGGCAGAACCAACAGGATCAGCACCGGTGCCAGCGTCATGCCGCCCACCACCACCAGCGCCAGCGGCTTTTGCACCTGACTGCCGATGCCGGTGGACAGCGCCGCCGGCAACAGGCCGATGGCAGCGACAAGGCAGGTCATCACCACCGGACGCAGCGAATTGGTGGTCGCGGTGCGCAACGCGGCGGTGGCATCGGCACCTTCGTCCATCGCCTGATTGAAGTTCGTCACCACAAGGATGCCGTCCATCACCGATATGCCGAACAACGCAACGAAACCGATCGCGGCCGAGATCGAGAACGCCGTGCCTGTCAGCAGCAGGCCCAGCACACCGCCCACGATCGCCATCGGGATCACGCTGAACGCCAGCAGCGTATCGCGCATGTTGCCAAAGTTCGCATAAAGCAGACCCAGCATCAGCAGCAGGCTGATCGGCACCACGATTTCCAGACGCGCCACGGCGTTTTGCAGGTTCGCCAGTTCGCCCGCCCATTCCAGCGTATAGCCCGGCGGCAACTGCACGTTCTTCGCAATGTTGTGCTGCGCCTCGGCCACCGCGCTGCCAAGGTCGCGGTCGCGGACCGAGAACTTGATCGGGATGTAGCGCGACTGGTGCTCGCGATAGATGAACGAGGCACCGGTGGTCAGGCGCACGTCCGCGAGTTCCGACAGCGGCACCTGAATGGTGCTGCCATCAGGCGCTGTGGCGCCCACGGTGATGCGCTTCACGGCTTCAAGGCTGTCGCGCTGGTCGGCCTTCAGGCGCACCACGATCGGGAAATGCCGGTCGGTGTGCGGTTCGTAAAGGTCGCCCGGGCTTGAGCCGCCGATGGCTGCCTGCACCGTCTGGTTCACATCATCGACCGAAAGGCCATAACGCGCCGCCTTCACGCGATCGACATCGATGCGCACGGTCGGCTGGCCCAGCGACTGGAAGATGCCGAGGTCGGCGATGCCGCGCACCTTGGCCATCTGGTCCTTGATCTGGCCCGCCAGCCGCTCCAGCGTCACGAGGTCAGGTCCGAACAGCTTGACCGAGTTGGCGCCCTTCACGCCAGAAGCCGCTTCCTCGACGTTGTCCTCGATGATCTGCGAGAACGAGAAATCGACGCCGGGATACTTGTCCTGCAACTTCTTCGACAGTTCGCCGACAAGCTTTTCCTTGTCCATCCCGCTCGGCCATTCGTCGAAGGGCTTGAGCGGCACGAAGTATTCCACGTTGAAGAAACCGGTGGCATCGGTGCCATCGTCCGGACGGCCATGCGCAGAAAGCACGGCGGTGACTTCCGGATACTGCATGATGTCGCGCCGGATCGCGCGCGCAGTCGGTTCGCCCGCATCAAGCGCAATCGAAGCCGGCAGCGACGCGCGGATGTACATGTTCCCTTCTTCCAGATGCGGCAGGAACTCGATGCCCAGCGACCGCATGCCGAACAGCGCGCCCGCCACCATCAGGATACCGCCACCGATCGCGATGATCTGGTTGCGATAGGCAAAGGCCGCCGCCGGTTCATAAAGGTTGCGCATCTTCGCCACGATCCACGTCTCCACCTCGCTCAGCTTGTCGGGCAGGAGCATGGTGGCCAGCACCGGCGCCACGGTGAACGTGGCGATCAGGCCGCCGATGATGGCATAGGCATACGTCTTGGCCATCGGGCCGAAGATGTGCCCTTCAACGCCCGTGAGCGTGAACAGCGGCAGGAAGCTGACGATGATGATCGCGGCGGCAAAGAAGATGCCGCGGCTGACCTCGCTCGACGCCGCCAGCACGGCCGACAGCCGGTTGGCGAATGTGAAGTGCGCGCCGTCCTTTTCATGCAGCTCCACGTGATGGGATCGCTCGCTCATATGGCGGAATATGTTTTCCACCATGATCACGGTCGCATCAACCACCAGCCCGAAATCGAGCGCGCCGACGGACAGCAGGTTCGCGGATTCCCCCTGTAGCGTCAGGATCAGCACCGCGAACGCCAGCGCGAACGGGATGGTCGCGGCCACGATCAATGCACTGCGCAGGTTGCCCAGGAACGCCCATTGCAGGAAGAAGATCAGCAGCACGCCCGCGACAAGGTTTTCCATCACGGTGTGCGTGGTCACGCCGATCAGGTCCGACCGGTCGTAGATGCGCTCAAGGCTGACGCCCGGCGGCAGAACGCCGCTGGAATTGATGGTGTCGATCTCTGCCTTCACCGCCTGAATAGTAGGCATGGACTGTGCACCACGGCGCATCAGCACGATGCCTTCGACGATGTCGTCGTCGTTGTTCAGGCCGGCAATGCCGTTGCGCGGCATGTTGCCGATCTTGACCTCGGCCACGTCCTTCAACAGAACCGGCACGGATCCATCGCGGCCGATCAGGGTGTTCTGGATCTGGTCGACCGACTGGATCAGGCCAACGCCGCGCACGATGGCGCTTTGCGCGCCAAAGTTGATCGTCTGCCCGCCGACGTTGGCATTGGCGTGGGCAAGCGCAGAGATGACCTGCCCCACGGTGGTGTGGTGGGCGGCCAGCTTGTCGCGGTCCACCACCACGTCATAGCTGCGCAGCTTGCCGCCCCAGCCGGTCACGTCGATCACGCCCGGAATCGCGCGGAACCGACGCTGAAGCACCCAGTCCTGCAGCGTCTTGAGGTCCTCGACCGAGTACCCCGCCGGCGCCTTGATGCGATAGCGATAGATTTCGCCGACCGGGCTGGTGGGCGAAATCGTGGGGATGGCGCCACCCGGCAGCACGGGCAGCTGCGACAGGCGGTTAATCACCTGCTGCTGTGCCTGATCGTAGTTGAAATCGTAGGTAAACTGGATCTTCACGTCCGACAGGCCGAACAGGCTGATCGCGCGGATCGCGGTCATGTGCGGCAGGCCGCTCATCTGGACCTCGATCGGCACGGTCACGCCGCGTTCCATTTCCTCGGCGGAAAGGCCGCTGCCCTGCGTCACGATTTCCACCATCGGCGGCACCGGATCGGGATAGGCTTCGATGTTCAGGTTATAGAACGCGATCCCCCCCGCCACGACCATGGCGATGAAGAACCCCACGATAGTAAGGCGCTGACGCAGCGCCAGCCGGACGAGGCCGAGCATCAGTTCAGCCCGGCTTCGTTGACGAACAGCGCCCCGGCGCTGACCACGCGCTCGCCCGGGCGCAGGCCCGAAAGCACCGTCACGCGGCCATCGTGGCTTTCCCCGGTGGTGACCGGGCGGACGGCCACGAGGCCCTTGCCCAGATAGATCCACACGCGGGCCGAATCGCCTTCATGGATCACGGCTTCCACCGGCACCGAAACGAACGATTGGCCCACGGGGCGGGCCTGCGCGGCGGCGATGGGGTTCCGAATGACGAACTCTGCGAACATCTGCGGCTTCAGCGCACCATCGGGGTTGGCGATGGTAGCACGCACGGCCAGGCGGTGGGTCACCGGATCGATCTGCGCGGCGACGTTATCGACCACGGCATCGAACTCGCGCCCGGGATAGGCGGTGGTCGTCACCGAAAGATGATCGCCCACATGCACACGCGCGGCATCGGATTCGGCCACCTGCGCCACCAGCCACACGCGTGAAAGGTCGGCGATGACAAAGGCCTGCTGGCCGCTGCCACCGCTGACGTATTGTCCATCGGCCACCGCACGGGTCACGATCGTACCCGCGATCGGCGCGCGCAGGTTGGTTTCGGCATGGATGCCGGCCACGTCCGCGGCGGACCCGAGGCGGCCGATTTCGGCCGGCGTCTTGCCGAACACCACCAGCTTGTCCTGCGCCGCGCCCACGGATGAATCTGCGATGCGGACGGCGGACTGCGCGTTCACCAGATCGCTGCGCGCCTGTTGCAGATCCTTCAGCGCGCCACCTGCAGTGCGATAGATCTGCTCAGCGCGGGCGGCATTTTCCTGCGCCACGCGCAGTTGCGAGGCGGCGCTGGAACGCTGCGCCTGCGCCGCAAACAGCGCGTTGCGCGCGTCCACGATGTCGCTGGTGCGGATGCGCAGCAGCACGTCGCCCTGCGCCACGTGATCGCCGTTCTGCACGAAAACCTTCAGCACCTGCCCCGAATAAGGCAGGAACACCGGGGTGCTGCGCGTTTCGTCCACCGCGATCTGGCCGCTGGCGCCCGTCCGCTCCAGCCCGTCATCGAACTGGGCGGGTTCGATCTTCAGGCTGGACAGTTGCGCCTGCGTCAGCTGCAATTCGCCCGGCGGCAAGGCCTGCGGCGGCGCATCGGTGTGATGGAAAAGCACGCGCAGGACCAGCACCAGCGCGACAACCAGAGCCACGGCCGCAACCGCAAAGGCCAGTATCCGCATCTGTTGCTGTTTGCTCAACGCAGGAACGCCGCGTTCGAAGTTCATCTGGGCCCGTCTTTGCTTTGCCGGCGATCAAAAGCCGGTGGGAAAACAACGATCTCCGCGTCGCCGAACCGCCTTGCACGGCCGACGGGCAGAGGCATTCGCCCTTGCAAAAGATTGCCTGACCGCGCCCTAGCCCGCAGATTAACAAGCCGTAATGAACCCCGCCTGCCCCTCCGAACGACCCCGATGGCGGCACGCGTGCCATCGGGCTATGGCTGTTTCGATGAGCACCACTCCCGCCTTCAGCCGTATCGGCATCGTCGGCACCGGCCGCGTCGCGCGTGCGCTGGCGCTGGCTCTCGCGCCGCAATCGGCTGCGCCACCGGCGTTCTGGGGCCGCACCCCCGCCCGCGCAGAGGATGCCGCGCGCGCCGTGGGCGGCGAGGCGCTGTCCCCGGCCGCGCTTTCGCGCGCCTGCGACGTGATCGCCATCGCGGTCAGCGACGATGCCATCGAAGCCGTCGTGCCGCTGCTCGATGGCAGCCCGGCGCCATTCATCTTCCACGTCAGCGGGCGTAGCGGAGCCAATCTGCTGGCCCCCTTGCGCCGCGCCGGGGCGCTTACGGCCGCCATCCATCCGGCGATGACCTTCACCGGCGACCCGGCGGTGGAAGCGCGCCGCATGGCCAGTGCGTGCTTTGCCGTGACCGCGCCCGACCCTGCCTCGCAAGCCCGTGCGGAAACGGTCGTACAGCATCTGGGCGGCACCGCGGTGCCCGTGCCCGAGGACTTGCGCCCGCTATACCACGCCGGGTTGTGCCACGCGTCCAACCACCTCGTCACGCTGCTGTCGGGCGCGTTCAAGATGTTGGCGGCGGCCGGGGTGAGCGATCCTGCCGCACTGGTCGCCCCGCTGGCCCGCGCGGCGCTGGACAACACGCTGGAGCGCGGCTTCGCAGCGCTTTCCGGGCCGCTGCTGCGCGGCGATGCCGGCACGATCGAAACCCACGCCACGGCAATCCACGCGCATTGCCCGCAAGCCTGGCCCGCCTATCGCGCCATGGCGCTGGCCACGCTGGCGCAACTCGAAAGCGACCGTGCGCCCGCCAGCCCCGCCATGCGCGCCGCACTCGGTTCCGAAGGAGACGCCGCGTGACCGGAACGCTGCC
Organism: Pseudomonadota bacterium; assembly: GCA_039804665.1. Lineage (GTDB taxonomy): Bacteria > Pseudomonadota > Alphaproteobacteria > Sphingomonadales > Sphingomonadaceae > Novosphingobium. The sequence goes on from JBDLVU010000014.1 coordinate 7,224, forward strand.
TGTCCTGAAAATCAAGCTGCAGATCACCTGCGGCGAGGAGATCGCGATGGGACCGGGCAAGGCGGACCTGCTCGACGCGATCGCGCGCGAAGGTTCAATCTCTGGCGCCGGGCGCGCCATGGGCATGAGCTATCGCCGCGCCTGGTTGCTGGTCGATGCCATGAACCGCTGCTGGCGCGAGCCGCTGGTAACGACGCGCCCCGGCCGCGCCAGTGGCAGCGGCGCGCGGGTCACGCCGCTGGGCCGCACGATCCTTGACCGATACCGCGCGATGCAGGCCAGCGCCGCCGAGGCCACCGGCGAGGGATGGCACGCGCTCGCCGCCGCCCTGCGCGAAGAACCGCTCGATCACCAATAGCGCCCCGGCGCGTAGTTCCCCCTAGCCCCGCTTTGCCGCCGGGCAAGCCAGCCCGCCTATTCTGCATGCCATCCCACGGCGGCAGGACAAGGCGGGAATGGTGCGCAGCAACAGCTACCGGACGGCAACGGCGCTTGCCACCCTGCTCTGCGCGCTGGTCGCGCCCATGCCCGCGCGTGCCGATCCATTCGATGCCATTGCGTTCGATGATGCCACCACGGATATTGCGGTGTTCGAAGGCGAAGGCATGGAAACGCCATCCTCCTCCACCGCCGCCGTCAGCGTGGCATGGGGCCTGCCCGGCGAACTTGCCCCACCGCCGCGCGCGCCGCAGGGGCAACCCCGCCTGACACGCGCCGTCCTGCTGAACGCCATGCCGGCCGCAACGGGCCTTGGCGTGATGCCCGACCTCACGCCGCTGCAAAGCATCAACGGTTTCGATCCGGGGCTTTACGGCCCGGGCTGGGCGGTCGGGGGCGCAAATCCTGCGCCCGAGCCTGCCTCCATCCAGATGGACGATGCCCCACCGCCCATATTGTTCGCGCAAGCCCGCTTTACGCCGCGCGCATTGCCGCGCATCCGCGGCGGGCTGTTGACGGCAGCCGAGATCAAGACGCTGATCGAAAACGCACCGCTGCTGCCGGGCGAAGCGCTCAAGGGTATGCCGCTCGCCGAATTGCTCGCCAACGCGCTCAAAAACCCCACGCACGTCGCCTTCTCGCGCCGCTGACGGCGCCCACGAAAAACGGCCCCGGATCGCTCCGGGGCCGTTCCTCATTTCAATGCAACTGCGTCGCGGATCAGAGACCCGAACCGGCGGTGCAGCTCGGGTTCGGACCGGCTTCGTTGTACACGGCCACGCCCTTCGCGTTCAGCGAAGTGGCGGTGGTCGGCATGTCCGCAGCGGTCAGCACCAGGCCAGCCTTACCCTTGGCCAGACCGGTTGCCGTCGGCAGGCCGTTCTGGATGTAGAGGTTGCGCGCACCCAGCAGCGTGGCGTCGGCGGCCTTCTGCTTCGAGCGGGTCAGGAAGGTTTCGGTGATCGCAACCTTCCAGGCCTTCGGCAGCGGAGCGATGCCCATCTGCGCCTTGAAGCCCAGCTTGCCAGCCTTCACGCCGGTGAAGGTTTCGCTCGAAAGCTTGTTCTTGGCAGCGTCGAACTTCAGGTTGCCAAGCGAAGCGTTGAGGAAGTTCACCATGGCATTGCGGACCGCCGGATCGGCGAAGCAGGTGCCCGAAACGAACTGGGTCGTGCCGGTGGCGGGATAGCCGAGGCTCGGGTTGGCGAGCGTCGAGTCACCCGAGTAGAGCGCTTCGTACCAGTCAGCCGGGTTCGAACGGCTGAACTGGGCGGCCGAGGTCGCCTTCACGTACTTGCCACCCCTGTCCGATTCCGGCGGCAGGATCTTCACACCGAAGGCAGCCTGAGCGTTCAGAGCGGTCGGCATCACGAAGACGGGCTTCTTGGTCGAGTTCGACTGGCCCTGTTCCAGCGCAGCGGCGTGCAGCAGCTGGCTCGGCGAAGGCTTCACGAAGTCGGCGCCGATGTAGCCGAACTTGCCGTTCAGCAGCACGTTGCCGTCGGTGGCCGAAGCGCGATCCGGGGCAGCGTTGATGGCCGAGGCAACCTTGCCCGAACCGTCAGCAACCATGAACAGGCCAGCGGCTTCGGTGCCCTGCGTGCTGTCGATGGCCGAACCGGTCCACACCGCACCGCTGAGCATGTTGGTGGTGCCGGCGAAGCTGGTGCCGTTGGTGGCCGAGGTCTTGTACGGCGAGTCCGAACGGAACGAGGTCAGCGTGATGCCCGAAGCGGTGTTGTAGGGCAGCGCTTCAGCAGCGTTCAGGTACTTGTTCGGGTTCGAGGTACCCATGATGCCGCCGTTGCAGGTGGCAGCCAGGTGGCGCGTGAAGATGTCGGTCGTGCCCGACTTGTCCAGACGGCCAACCAGACGGATCGGCGCACCGTCGGCGGCCCAGCGGGTCGCCGTGTCGTTCACGGTGTCCATCAGCGAGACGGCAACCGTCTTCTTCGCCACGATCTTGGTGTTCAGCGCGGTGATCGCAGCGTCGTTCCAGTTCGTGATGTAGCCGTTGAAGATGCCGCAGTAGACCTTCTTCGACAGGCGCATGCCGCCCGAAACAACGCCGTTCACGGTGACCGGGGTGCCGACGTTGAAGGTCAGGTCGACGTTTTCGGTGGTCTTGTGACCATAGACCGGGTTGTACGCGAACGCGACCGGCAGCACGTAAAGCGGGATCTGGATCGCGGCGCCGGCGTTCTTGCCGGCGGTGTTCGCGGCCTTGTTGGCGAAGGTGGTGAAGTCAGCCGCCGCGACCGGCGAATCCGACATCACGAAGTGCGGGTTGCTCCAGGTCGTGCCGAACGACGAGGGGAAGATCGCGCCGGCAGCGCCAGTGAAGAACGCAGAAGCGTCGATGTTCTTCCACGCGGTCTTGCCGCCGCCCGAACCGGTCGAGATGTACTTGCCGGCAAGGTTCGGCTGGATGTTCTTGGTGGCGCAGTCGAACGGAGCGTCCGTACCGGCATACGCACCTTCGGTGATCGCCGACGCGGTGCCGTCGTTCTTGCCGACCGTGCTGTGGCCGGTGGCCGGGCCAACGCAGTTCAGTTCGCGCGGCAGGATCACCGCAACCGACGAAGCGCCCATGGCGTGCAGTTCGGCAGCCGGATAGGTGACCTGCGCCTGCGCCGTGCCAGCAACCATGCCGGCGAACGCCGTCGCCACCAGCAGCTGCGACTTGAGAAGATTGTTCATTGGATACCCCTTTTCAGATCGGCTCAATTACTCCCATCCCCCTGCGATGGTAGGACGAGCGCTTCCTTCACGTGTAATCTCTACTTTGCCGCGCCGGTTTTATTGCGCGATGCAAGGGATGATCTTCACGGCTTTACGGTGCGGCAATTGTTGCCCCAGCGCCCAGCACGGTCTGATTCGTCCCTGCGGCTCCGTCTATTTTTTAGGGGTGACACTTTTGTGAGGAATATTTCGCGCGGCGTGTGTGCGCGAAGGATTCAGCAACTTGGTGCGTTTTCTTTTTTTCATCACCCGATCGTGCACGCCAAAACGCAACGGGCGGCGCCATCCGGCACCGCCCGTTGTTAACCATTTGGGGCAAATCAGCGCGCTGTCGGCGCCGTCTGGGCCAGGTTCTCGCGCTGGATGTCGAGCGTGGTCACCTTTGCATCGAGCGCGCTGACCACCGCCGCCGTCAGGTCGTTGGCAAAGTTGCCGCCCAGCGCGACATTGCGATCGAACAGCAGCCCGCAGCCCTTGTCTTTGTACACGGCCGCAATCACCGGCTGGGCCTGTGCAGAGATCGTCTCGACCGCTTTGGTCCGCGTCCTTTCGATCTCGCGGCTGCGCAGATCCGCCTTGGCCTGAATCGGGGCGAACTTGTCGGCCAGCGCCTTTTCCTGCGCGCGGCGCTGGTCGGGGGAAAGCTTGCCAGCCTGCGCGCGCAGGGCGGCCGCTTCGGCATCGAGCGGCTTGCGCTGGGCGTCTATCTCCGCCTGCGCTTCCTGCGCCAGTTGCTTGATCCGCGCGCCGGCGAACACGCCAACCTTGCTGTTGGCCACCACCGCCTCGCGCGAGAGCAGGCAGACCCCGGGCACGACCGGCCCGCCCAGCCCTTGCGCGCCAGCCGGCGCCGGTGCCTGCGCCAGGACCGGCTGCCCCGCCACGGTCATTCCTGCGGCCAGGGCGATCATCGCCCGGCAATACACGCCCTTCATCGTCCGTCCTTTCAATTGAGGCACTTGCCGGCAGCATCACGCTTGCCCGAGGCGCATTCGTCGCCACTGCCGCCGACATAGCCAAGCACGTCCACGCGGATCACCGACTGGCGGTCCGCAGCGTCCGACTTCTGTTGCGAGGTCGCCTGCGCCGCCTGCGCGGTCGCCGCCGCACTGGCGCTTGCCGGAACCGCGGGCGCCGCCACCACCGCCGTGGTCGGCACGCCTACCGAAGCGCCGCCCACCTTGAAGTTGTCGGCGTTGGCCACGCGCGCCGCCGCCACGAACACATCGCCCGACGCGCGCACGCCGGCATCGCCCGCGTCGACCGTGCCCACCGGCGCCAGCAAGATCACGCTGGAAGGCGCAACGTCCACCGAAGGCTGGAACGCGGCGATGCCCGCCCCCGCCACGCTGCCTGCGGTATCCACCTCGGCAAAGGCGTTGGGATCGAACCGCAGCACGATCGGCGGGAAGTTCGAGGCGCTCTTCGGCCCCTGCCCGGCGTTGAGATCGCCATTCGACGACCACATCGTCACGTTCCCGCCGCTCAGCGTGAACAGGCGGCTCTGGTTCAGGCGGAAATCGCCATCGGTAAAGCTCTGGATCGCCCCGCCGCGCAGGCTCAGCACGCCCTCGTACCCGATCGGGATCGCATCGATCCCCACCGGCGCGATTGTGGTGGCAAAGCCGTTGCGCATGTTGAAGATGCCCGTCGAACCGAATGGCGTGGACTTCGCCGCCGCCTGTTCCGAGGTGCGCACCACCGAGCCGGCGATGAAATCGCCCCCGGGGCCGAGGATATCGATCGTGCCCCCGCGCGCGGTCTGGATCGTGGCAAGTCGCAAATCGACATTGCCCGTCAGCACCCGCGTTGCCACCGCCGGCTGGCCATCGACCAGCTTCTTCGTCGCTTCGCCCAGCGGATGGTCCTCGCTCACCGTGGCGGCATCGGTTTCGAACGTCGCAAGGTTGTCGGTATAACCTGCCGTCGCCGAAAACAGCGTCTGGATCGCGCGATAACCGCGCACGTATTGCTGGTACGAAGGGCTCTTCGGATCGGCCGGCGCGGCAATCTCGCCGAAATAGACCTCCTTGATCAGGAACTGCCGCTGCTGCTCGGCCGAAATGCCGCTGGTAAAGGCTGCATAAAGCGCCGCGTTGCGATCGTAGGCAAGGCTGGTGATCGCCGCGTCGCCGGCACTGCCCGCATCGGGGAACACGCTGGCAAACACATCGGGCGCATTCGCCTTAAGCCAAAGCGCCAGCTTGGCCGCATAGATCGGCTTGGTCCGGTCAGGCCGGCTGTTGCCCGCGCTATCCACGATCTGCACGAACAGGTCGCCGTCCAGCTTCGCCAGGTTTGCCGGATCGAGGTACGTGGACGACAGCGCCTGATAATCGGCCCCGTTCGCCACGCCGAACAGCGCATAGATGTCCGCCCCCTGGCTGCCCAGCCACGGGTTCGCCTCATTGCCGATGGTGCGGATGCCGCCGGCATAGCTGACGTTGTCCACCGTCACCGAATTCAGGAACGGCCCAAGGTCGCGCCCCGCCTGAACCACCAGCGACCCCGATCCTCCCAGAACGAAGTCGGTGATGCCCACATAGGGCCGCCCGCTCACCACGCTATCCAGCGGCGGCACGCCCCGCGTCGCGGTGATATCGCGCCCGGCGACGATGCTGGTCACGTCGGAGGTGCGCAGATTCTGCCCTTCGAAGTGGAAGTCCACGATATCGCCCCCGGCGTTCACCCGCGCCGACTTCGCCAGCACCAGCTGCACCTCGCGGATCGAGCCGCCGGCGTAAATCTGCGCAGGGCGCGCATCGTCGGCATGGGTCAGGTTGCGATTGTGGTAGAGCCGCAGCGTGGCATCGTCGTTGGGGCCGACCACGCTGGCAAAGGTAAAGCCAAGCCCCGTCAGGCGATAGGCCTGCCCGGCATAGCCGTCGAAGCTCGCCACCGTAAACGCGCCCGGCAGGCCGGATGGATCGGCATCGCTCATCGACAGGGCAAAGCCGCCCATGTCGCCACCCGCCACCAGCGAAAGCTGGCCATAGCGGCTGGGCGCCATGATCGCCGGCGTTCCGTTGCCCAGCACGAGATCCGATGCCAGCGAGGTCAGCGCCAGCGACGGCGGCAGCACATAGCCCATCAGGTAAGAGGCATCGGAGATCGATGTCGACTGGTCGACGAACGGCACGCGCTGGTCCTTGCGGTTGCCCACCAGCGAAAGCGTGCCCACCGTGGCCACCGAAACGCCCGCCGCCGGGCTATAGAACCCGGCGCTGTTCAGCACACCGTTGATATCCGCGCCGGCCGTCTGCGCGCCCAGCGCACCGATGCCGCCGATGTCGACCCGGCCCCGCGCAGTCAGCGCGATGGTCGAATCCGCCACGCGCAGGCGCAACAGGTTGCGCGTGTCGGGCGATTGCACCTGATCGTCATAGGACCCGGTGGTCAGCGTCTCGCCCGCCGCCGTCACCGCGCGTCCGACGGCGATGGTCGCCGTGCCCGAAGCCACATCGATCTGCCCGGCCAGCATGTCGCGCCCGGCCTGCATCGCCAGATTGCCCGAAGCGCTTGAAACCAGCACGCGCGCGCCGCCAGCGGTGCGGTCTGTCACCACCGAATTGTCCAGCGCCACGGTCAGGTCGCCAATGTCGCGCCCGGCCTTCACCGTCACGTCGCCACCGGCCAGCGCGCCCACGCCCGAGGTGAACATCTGCGCAACCACGCCGATGCTGGTGTCCAGCCCCACCGTGCCCACGCGCCAGCGCTGGTCCGCACTGCCGACATGCGCCGGATCGAACGTGGCCGTGCCCGATTCATAGCCCGGCAGGTCGGTTTCAATGGAAGCGCCTTCGCCCAGGAACGCCTCGCTCCACACGTCGCGCCGCCCCAACACGTCGCGCCCGGCCTCCAGCGAAACCGAACCGCCATTGCCCGAAAGCACCGGCGCATGGTCCAAAAGGCCCTGCGGCGAAGGCACGTAGTCCAGCTTCTCCAGCGTCACCGGATTGGTCGTGATCGTGCCCGAAAGCCCCAGCGTAGGCAGCCGTGTTCCGGCGGTATAGATGGCCGAACCGCCTACCTGCGCGGTCGAGAAATCGGCGCCGTAGCGGTCGCCCGCGTCATCGCGCGACGATCCGTTGGCATCGCGCCACGTCACCGCGCTGGTGCCGACAAGGTCGATATCGCCCGCCGCCGCCACGGTAATATCGCCATTGCCGGTGCGCACCACCGGGCGATAGGTCGCGCGTGCCGGCGCATAGCTGACCGGCGTGCCGCCGATCACCTCGATATCCGGGTTGAGCGCGCCATAAGACGCGCCAAAATCGCCAGACAGGAACTGCGCCACCTCCGCCAGCGAGGCATAGACACCCACAGTCGCGCCATCTTCCTTGATGAACCGGTGCCCGGCAAAGAAGCGCGTCGCCGCCGCCTTGGCCACGTCGGACAGGTCGCTGTCGCTGCCCCAGTTCAGCTGCGTGAAGTAATCCCCGGCGGTCTGTGCGTCGACATAGTCGGCAAACGTGCCCGTCAGGAAATTGGACGCGTTGTCATAGACATACGTACCCGATCCATCGTCGAAGCCCATCTGCAACGTGCCGCCCAGCGTCGCCGTGCCTTCACGCGCCGCCACTCGCCACGACTGTTCGCCCGCGACCACGACCGAACCCTTGCGGCTGTGGTCGAGCGCGGCCGGGTCTGCCGATGCGAGCGCAGCCCCGGCCACGATCCGGATATCGCTGGAATCGACCGCCTTGCCATCCACCAGCGGAAGCAGTTCGCCAATGCCGATGCCGTTGCCAGTGCCGTTCGCGGCAACGCTGTTGGCCGATGCGCTGTAGGGCGAATGGATGAACGTCGCCGTCGCCTGCCCGCCCTGCAATCCGCTCGTCAGGTCGATGTGGATGATCTCGTCATCCGAAGGCAGGCGCTTGCTGGAAAGGTAATCACTGTACGAAGGCAAGCCATAGTCGCACACGCTGCCATAGGCGCAATCCACCAGCACGCCGGGGTGATAGGTGCGGTCCCCGCCGCCCAGCTGATAGTTGATGTAATCGGCATCGGTGCGGTCGTGGAATGCAAAGAACCCGTCACTGATGCTGTTCTTCACCAGCACGTCGCCCGCGCTGCGCAAGCTGAACACGCCCGCCTCGCCGGTCACGGCCCCGCCCACGCGGAACGTCATGTCCACATAGCGTGCAAACAGCGCGGCCTCCTTGCCGGCCACCACTTCATAGCGCGGATTGCCCTGCGCATCGGGGCCAAGCGGCGATTGCCGGATCAACCCATCGCGCAGCGCGCCGGCATAATCGGTGATCTGCCCCGCGCCGAGGTTGATGTTGCTGTCCACAACAATCGAGCGCGCCGAAACCAGCTCCGCCTCGGGTCGCAGGCGCCAGCCGGTGAGGCTTCCACCGTTCTTCAGCCCCACCGAGAAGTTGCGGATGAATGCGGGGATCGTCCCCGAAGCATCGGTATCGGCAAGGAAATTCGGCGCACCCGTGGCGGCCGCATCCAGATGGATCGCGCCATCGCTGCCCAGCGTCACGCCGGCAAAGGCGCCCGCCGCCGCGATGGTATCGAGATCGAACCGGTGGAACGCCTCGATCTGCAAGCCAGCCGCGCCCTTGATCGTACCCGCCGGATCGATGTCCACCAGCCCGTTCACCAGCGGCGCGCGGAATGTCACCGTGCCGCCCACATCACCCGATGCGAGGCGATAGGCGGTGGTCTGGTTCAGCGTCTCAGGGTCCTTCACCGTCACGGCCACCAGCCGGTCGGCGGGATTGCTTGCCGATACGTCGATCACCGCGCCCCTTGCGATGCTGATCGCCGCGCTCTCGTTCGAAATACCGATGGTCACGTCGCCAGCGCTCGCCTGCCGGCTGTCGAGCGCGCTGTAGCCGTTCGTCCCCGTCTTCAGCCGCGCCGTGGCCGCCAGCGCCACGCCATCGCCGCCATACAGCGCGATGTCGCCGCCGTTCACCCGCGCCGCCGCATAAGCCGCATCGGTCATCGCCAGCTTCGAAACGTCGTCGCCCGATGTGTCGATGGTCCCGGCGATGGCGATCCGCCCCGCGTCTGTCACCAGCTTCACGCCGCTGGCCTTCAGCGTCAGCCCGTCGGCCAGCGTCAGGTCACCCGTGCCGGTGTGGATCTGCACATCGCCCCGGAAGCGGCTGCCATAGGTCGCAACGAAATCGCTGAGGCTGAAGCCCTGCACCTGCGCCGCATCGAGCAGGATCGACGATCCACGCACGGCACTGGCCGCCAGCCCGCCGTTCAATGTCCCGCCCAGCACGATATCGCCGTGCGAGGCCACCAGCGACAGCTGCCCCGCCCCGCCGATGCCATTGTCCACCACCAGCCCGGCCTTCGCGCCGATGCGGATCGCACCGGAAAGCGATTGCAAGGCGATGGTGCCCGCGCCGGCCGTAGCCAGCAGGCCGTCGTCCGCCGTGCCGATGCGCGTTTCGAACCCCGGTACGGCAATCGTGCTCTTGCCCGAAACCGCAATCGACCCGCGCGACCACGCGTTGACCACGCCCGATGTCGCGCGCACGCTGGCATTGACGATGGACAGCGAACCCACCGCGCTGTCCTGCGCACCGAACGCGATGATCGAGCCCGCCGATTGCGGCGCCGTCGGCTTTGCTGCCGACAGCCCGGTGCCATCGACCACCACGCGCCCGCTGGTCAGGAACGTATAATCCGCCCCGCCGCTTTGCACGTCGGCCGCGTTCCCGCTTGCGCGGTCGGCCACGAACGGCGCGCGGATCGCCAGCGCCGCATCGTCCAGCGCCAGCGCGCCCTGCCCGGCCACGTAAAGCCCCTTGGCCGCCGCCAGCGTCACCCCGCCTTCAAAGCCATAGGTCCGCACCGTGCCGGACCCGAGCGTGATGGTATCCGCCTGCACCGTCAGCGCGGCACCGCTGCCGCATCCCGCCAGCGCCACCGCCGAACAGCCACCACGCGCCGCGCCCGAATTGCCCAGCCACAGCGTATCGGCCACCAGCGTCGCGTCCTGCCCGTCCGACGCCAGCCCCGGGGCATCGATGGTCAGCGCATGAAAGCGCGCGGGCAGCGAATCGCCCAGCGTGATCACCCGGCGCGAATGCAGCGACAGGCTCTCCGCCGCCGCCAGTTGCCCGGCGATCTCGGGCGCCAGCGACGCCGCATTGAACGCCAGCCCCGCACTGCCCAGCCCGATGTGCTTTGCGGCAATCGTGCCCGTCGTGCCAAAGCGCACCGCCCCGCTGGCATCGAGCGCCAGCGCGTTGCCCGACAGCGTCACCGCGTTGCCGATGCGCAGCCGCCCGGTCAGCAGGTCCGCTTCGCTCAGCGCCGGGTCGAAGCTGCGCACCACATCGCGCTGCGCCCCGCTGCCCACGCGCAGGAACGCGCCGATGCCGGTGTTGTCCGCGCCCGTCAACGCCTGCCCGTCGGCCGAGTAGCCGACCAGCAGCGCGCCGGTGCTGCCCGTCCCGGCAGTGCCCGTGGACATCAGCGATGCCCCGGCGCCGATCTCCAGCCGCGAATCCGCGCCGCCCACCGCGAACATGATCTCGGGCAGCGTCAGCTTCACGCCCGCGCCCACCGTGATATCCTGCGCCACTGCCGCGATCGAGGTTGTGCCATCGGCATTGTCGCTGCGCACGCCGCCCAGCAGCAGGCTGTCGGCATGAAGGTTCGCCAGCGTGGCGGTGGACAAGCTGACCACCCCATCCTCGCCCGAAGACGCCACGGCCGAGCGGATGGCCAGTGCCGAGGCGGTGATATCGAACTGCGCGCCCTGCCCGCCCTTCGCCGCGTCCACGCTGAACGTGCCGTCTGCCGTGAACTGCGCGCCCGGATTGATGACGAAGCGCGCCGCATCCAGCGGCGAACGCGGTGCGGCAAGGCCCTGCTTGTCCGCCAGGTCGGCGAACTTTTCCGTGCCCGACGTCAGCGTGATCTTCGCATACTTCAGGAACGTGTCCGAGCCCTGCACCGTGAACGATCGGCGCGCGGAATCGCGGAAATCGGTGCCCGCCGTGCCAAAGCTGCCGCCCACCACCACGCTGCCATCGCGCAGCACGCTGGTGCCGCCGGCATAAGGCGCCGCCGCCCCGGTGTTCTCCACCAGCCGCAGCGCGCCGGGCATCAGCGCATAGTGCGCCGGCAGCACCAGGTATTCGCCCGCCGCAATCCCCGGCGCGGCATCCAGCCACACCGTCCGCCCGGCCGAAAGCCCGTAAAGATCGCCGCCATCCGCGCCGTAATCGGCCGAATAGACCGGATCGTAGGCCGCCACCTTGCCCGCCTCGGCCACCGGCAGGATCGCATAGACCTGCCGTCCGTCGGCATATTGATAGCCGTGGTTCGAACTGAAGCTGTCGGTGTTGTAGCGCGACAGCACATCGCGCGAACCGCCCGTGCCGGACACGAATTCGAACGCGAACACATCGCCGCCGCCGCGCCCGTCGATGGTGGCCGCTGCCGCTACGTCGATATTCGCCCCCGAAAGCACCAGCTGCCCGCCCGGCGCCGTGGTCAGCGCGCTGCTGCCGTTGGGCGTGAAATAGTATTCGCTCAGGTCGGTCGTCTGGCCATAGGGCACGTTCAGCCCCGCCCCGCTGACCGACGTCACGCTGCCCGCGCCAAACGTCACGCTCTGCGTCGCGGGCGCGAAGTTCAGCGACCCCGCCACGCGCCGCGCCTCGCTCGATCCCAGCTCCAGCAGGCCCAGCGGCGCGCGCAGCACCCCGTCCTGCCGGATGTTCGCGCCCAGCACGCGCACCCAGCTTCCGGCTGAAAGCGGCGCATCGGGCACCACCGAATCCACCGCGCCGAAGGCCACCGTGCCGCCTTGCGCCAGCGACGCGATCAGGAACGGCAGCGCCGCCGAATTGCTGGTGCCGTTGCGCCGGTCTTCCAGCAGTTGCTGCAAGTTGCCGGTGCCGGTGGTGGCATAGACCTGCCGCGCGGTGAACGAGAGGTCACCGGTCGAAATCACCCCGCCGGTCAGCCCCACCTGCCGCGTGATGTCCGCAATCGCGGGCGCAACCCCGGTCAGGCGAATGTCGCCGCCGGAGATGAAGTTCACCGCGCCTTCACCGGTTCCGGGCACGGCAAAGCCCAGCCCGCCCACCAGATCGATGGTCTGCGCGGCAAAGGTGATCGATCCCCGTTCAGCCCCGCTTACCAGCGAACTCGGCGCGGTCTGCGCGCGGCTGGACAGGCGGATATACGGCGCATCGATCCGCGCATTGCCCGCAGCGAGCAGCGTGACGCCCACCTGAAAATCGCGTTCCTGCGGCGAGGCATCGGTGGCATCCGCCGACGATAGCAGCAACGCCTTCGACAGCCGCAGCGACACATCGCCATCCAGCCCCAGCCCGCCCCGGGCGGACAGCGTGGAAAAGCCCGAGGCCATGATCTGGTCCGCGGCCAGCACGTTCTCGGTGCTCTCGCCCGCCGCATAGCCCTGCGTCAGCGTGGGCGCGCGCCATTCCAGCACGCCGCCTTCGGCCTGCGCCGCGCCGCCCGCCGCACGGATCGTCGCCCCCGCCAGCGATCCGCCCGAAAGCGCGCGCAGCGCACCGCCCTTGCTCCACTGCGGCGTCAGGGCATAGGCATCGTTCCCCGTCTGCACATCCAGTCTGGCGTTCGCCCCGCTGATGTCGATCAGCGCGCCCGCCGTGGCTTCCAGCGTCATGCCGATGATCGACTGCGCATAATCGAGCGCGGTGCCGCCCTTCAGAACCTGCGTACGTCCCGCGCCATAGGCGGGGCTGGAAAACAGCCGCGACGAAGGATCGGCAAAGGCCGCGCTGGAGGTGATCGATCCGCCGTCCCACAGCTTGCCCGTCACCAGTTGGCGCCCGCTTGCCAGCAAGGGCGCACGCGGGTTCAACACCACCCCGCCCGAAAGGTCGGTCACGCTGCCCGCGCCCAGCAGGATGCCCGTGCCGGCGTCCATGCCGCCAAGGAAATAGACCGTGCGGTCGCGGCCCGAAATCGAGAACAGCTGCCCGTCGGTCAGCGTGGGATCGGCCAGCGATGCCGCGTCCTCGGCATATTGCACATGGCCGTCCACCGTCGCGTGTGCGCCCAGCACGGCGTCCAGACCGCTGCCGCCAAGGCTTGCGTCGCGCACCCCGATCGCGCCGTTCAAAAACACTTCGGGCAGCACAGCGCGCTGCGTGATTGACCCGCCCATCAGGCGGATCGTGCCCCGGTTGTCCAGCTTGGGGATCGTCAGCGAAGCCCCCGCCGCGCCGGTGATCGTGCCGCCCTTTTCCACCACCAGTTCGGACAGGCCGCCGATGGTCAGGCTGGCCGCCCGCCGATCCCATGCGGCGGCGGGCACGGCGGCGCTCACCAGCGACGTCACATCGCCCCCCGTGCCGAGCGCCGAAAGCCGCGCGGCCGTCGCCGGATCGAGCAGGTTGGGCAGCAACGCCTGCGTCAGGTCCAGCGTCTCTCCCTTGCCGATGATGAAGCGCGTCGTGTCAAGGAACGCCGAATTGCCGGCGATTCCATTGTCGAACAGGTCGGTGAAAGTGCGCGATTTCCACGCGGTCAGGTTCAGCGCGCCAAAGCCCGTCTGTTGCAGGAAATCGAGGCCCAGCCACGCCCCCGTGGCCGGCTTGGTGCCGCCAAACGCAATGTCGGGCGCCACCAGCGTAAACGTGCCGCCGCCGGCAAAGCCGAAGCCCTTGATGTTGGCGGCGTTGAACCGCACCTCGGCGCGCTGCACCTTGGGCACCAGCGCGGACCGCACACCCTTGCTCGCGTCTTCCACGAAATAGGGCGAAAAGCTGACCGACTGGTTTTCACCACCGATGGCAAGGTCGGTGGTGCTGGTGTTGTCAAGAAACGCGTCGGTGCGCGAAAGCGAGGCATAAACCGTTTCGTTGATCAACGAAACGTCGCCGCCCCGGGCATCCAGATGCAGCGCGCCCTTGGCATCGACATAGCCGCCGGCCGAAACGTTCAGCAGCGCACCGGAATTGATCAACAGCTTGCCGCTAAGGTCGGCGGCATAGCTCGCGCCATCCACGCTGTCGCCCAGCCCCACCAGCACCTTGGGCGCCACCGCCAGCGAAATCGAACCGCCGTCCACAAACGCATTGCCGCGCGAAAGCCGCCCGGCGGTCAGCAGGTCGTTGCTCCACAGGCCCGATACATCAAGCGTGCCGTTCACGATCACGTCGAACAGCCCCGGGATCGCCTCCCCTTCCGCATAGGCGCTCTTTACATCGTCTGCCCTGCTGAACGCGGAACCCGTCGCCGCGATCTGCGAACGCAGCACGATGCCATTCAATTCATATGTGCGCGCGGCGATCTTGCCGCCGTGGGCCGTCACCATACCGTCCAGCGTGATCGTGCGCCCGGCGTCGATGGTCAGCGCGCCGCCATCCGCCAGCGTCAGGTCCGATCCCGCCGCCAGCGTCACCTTCCCGCTGGTCTGCAACGTCAGCGCTGAAAGCCCGGCTGCCGAAAGCCGCGCATCGCTTAGCAGGAACACACCCTGCCCCACCGGCAGGTCCGTGGTTCCGGGGCGATAGACCATGATATCGCCGCCCAGCCCCACGCCGGTCTTGCCGCTGAACGAACCGATCCGCACGAACCCGCCCGAAGGCAGCTCGGTCGCGGTCGATTGCAGCGCGCGACCATCCAGCGCCAGCGATGACTTCGCCGTACCCAGCGCACCCTTGGCGATCTGCGCCTGCCCGGCAAAGGCATCGCCGTGCAGCGTCCCCGCCACTGCTCCGGTCGATGCGCGCACGATCAGGCCGCCTGCATCGTGCCCTTCGTCATAGGCCGCTTCATAATGCGAACCGCTCAGCGCGCGGTTCACATACGTCTCGGTCACGCCGACCTTCGATTGCGTTTCGTCGTGGCTGTCGGCGATGCCGATGTAATTGTCGTTGGGATCGGCCTTGGAAATCGGCACGATCGTGCCGTCCGCGCGGATCAGCCGCGTTTCGCGCACCCAGCCCGCGTCATGACGCGTCCAGCCGCCCGAAAAATCGATGGTCGCGCCGCGTGCGATCCTGACGCCCGGCGCGCTGGCCGCCTTGCCCGCGCCCTCCACGATTTTCACCGCCAGCGTCACGGTGCCGCCCTTGGTCATCAGTTCGGCCGCCGTGACGCCGATCTGGCTCACCGCGCTGCCCGCTTCGATCAGCGGCGAACCGATCCACTTCACGCCATCGGCGCGCACGCCGCTCTTGCGCGGATCGATGTACACGGTCTTGCCGTTCAGCGTGAAAGACCCGTCCGTCGTCGCATCGCGATAGGTCGGCGTGTCGCGCAGTTCGTTGCCCTTCAGCGGCGAAATTTCCACCGAGTTGCGCGATGCGGACAGCGCCACGTCCTTGATGCCCGAAACGTCGATCACCGCACCGCTGGCCACGGTCACGCTGCCATCCAGCGCGGCGTGCGTCTGCGCCAGATAGGCCTGCGGGTCCCACGTCTGGTTGGCGCGGCCGCCCACCGATACCGTGGCATTGGGCGCCAGCAGCAGCGAATTGGCGCCGAAATCCACCTGCGCCGGGCCAAGCAGCCCGGTCGGGTTCGCCAGCGCGGTTGCCGCCACATACATCCCGCCGATGTCGATGCGCGATGCCTTGAAGTTCGCCGGGCTGTCCGCCGTGCCCTGCGGCACGGTTTCGCCGTTGGTGTCCTCAAGGATGGAAATGCCGCCGGCATGGGCCGCGTCGGCGCCCGCGCCGATCACCACGTGCCCCGCCGTCAACGATATCGTGCCATTGCGCGAAACGCTGGTCGTTGCCGCCAGCAGGCCGCTGTTGATCACCGTGCCGGTCAGGTCCGCGCCCAGCGAGATATAGCCGCGCGGGCTTTCGATCAGGCCGGAATTGGTCACCGTTCCGCCGGTTTCGGTGGTGGACCGCAGGATCAGGCCGCGAATATCCGGATCGACGCCGTTGGCATCCCCGGTGGACACGGCATAGCTGATCGCCCGGCCTGCTTGCAGGCTCACCTGTCCTTCGGCTGCGGTCAACGTGCCGTCGTTCGACACGGTGGGTGCGGTCAGGATCACGAAGCCGCCGCCCGATGCGGTGATGCTCGCCCCGCGATCCACGATCACGTCGCCTTCCACCGCGCTCGAAAACGCGGTGTCGGGGTTGTTGATCGAATAGATATCCTGCCCGGCCATCGCCGAGGTGATCATCGTGGCGAACTTGGTCGGCGTCGCCGCCGCACCCAGCAGCCCGTTTTCCAGATAGGCGGCGTTGCGCTCCTTCAGCGTCAGCCCGGTAAAGCTGTTGCCCGGATCGGCCGCGCCCGCCGCATCCTTCGCATAGTTGCCGATCTCAAGGCTGCTCGCCAGCAGCGAATGCGTGTTGACCTGCGCGCCCTTGCCAAAGATCACGCCGCTGCGGTTCAGCACCAGCACCGTGCCGGGCGCCTCGATCTTGCCGAGGATCGTGGTCGGCCGGGCGCCCGGATCGACCACGCGGTTCAGCACGACCCAGCCCGTCTGCGCCTTGCCGTTCAGCGTCTGGTCGAACTTCAGCGTGGTGTTCGCGCCGATGTCAAAGCTGTTCCACGAAAGCAGCGCCCGCGAATCCGTCTGCTTGACGGTGACGGTATAGGCGCCGTCGGTCACGCTCTGCGTCGGCATCGCCGCGCCCTGCCAGGTGGCAAGGCCGGTGGCATCGTCGGCCGCCAGCGTGGGCTTGGTCACCGCCGGATTCAGGCCCTTTGCGGAAAGTCCGTCGGTCGGCTTGGCGCGCACCGCCGCCAGCGCCGCGGTGCGGGCCTCGGTCACGATCGTGCGCATCTGCGCCACGGTGGCGCGGTTGGCAGCCTGTGCGGCCAGCGCATCCTGCATCCGCTGCCCCCGCAGCGGGGTTGCGGTGGTAGCGGGCGTGGCGGTGATGACGGGGGCCGCGCCGACCGCGCCGCGCAGGCGCGCCATTTGCGCATCGGCGGGGGTGACCGTTGTGAACAGGCCGAGCACGGTCGCGCTCGCGCTTGCGAGCAGCTTCTGGCGCTGCGCTCCGTGGCGAGAAATCATGCCCGTCTTGTCCCCGTTTCAATCGTCTTTGAGCAGTCGCAGGGGGCCTCAGGTCGGCTTAGGTCGATCTAGACCCCCCTTAGGTCGGCCTCAGAATCGCGCCTTCAGGTCCAGCTGAAGCACGTCGATCGCCAGCGCCTCGCCGCTGATCTGGTTTGCGCTGAGCCAGCGTGCGCCCAGCGACAGCCCGTCGCGCACGCCATATTCGCCGCCGAGGATATAGCCCTTGGCGTTGGTGCCCCCGAGGTGGAAGTCGCTGTCAG
The DNA here is from genome assembly GCA_039804665.1 of Pseudomonadota bacterium. Taxonomy (GTDB): domain Bacteria; phylum Pseudomonadota; class Alphaproteobacteria; order Sphingomonadales; family Sphingomonadaceae; genus Novosphingobium. The sequence continues at coordinate 24,648 of JBDLVU010000014.1, forward strand.
CAAAGGCATCGAGCACCGCGTCGCTTTCCAGATAACGGTATTCGGCGAACACGCTCCACGACCCCTGCTTGTCCACCAGGTCATGGCCCAGCCGCGCATTGACCAGCCAGCCGGTGTTGCCACCGACAAAGCTGGTAGGGTTGGTGACAGTGCAGATATGGCCGCTGGCATTTCCATCTGAACCATAGTTGTTGTACGGCTCGACGAGGGCAGCCTCAGGCACGGACGCGCCGTTCAGGCCCTCGATCAGACCGGAACAGATATCGCGACGGCGAAAGCCGAGGTTGCGGACGTAGTTGCCCGAAAGGCGCGCACCCACGACATCGTCCAGTGCCATGCGCGCCGACAGGTTGATGTCGAGCACATCGTACTTGAACTTCAGCCCCATCAGCTCCGGGCTGATGCCGCTGGAACTGGCGGTCGGGTTGCGCAGCGTGAACACGGTGTTACCCTTGCGCAGGCCGACCGGCGCCATGCCGTCGGTGGAGCAGTAGTCCACCTGATCGAGGTTGCATGGATCGGACAGCTTGCCCTGCACGTTGCGGAAGCTGTGGAAGCCGACGCTGGCCTTCAGCGAAAGATCGTCCGCAGGCTGGCCCGCCCACGAAAGTTCCCCGGCAAACAGCCACTTGGTGGGATAGTTGAGCTTTTCGCTGGACTTGATCGGATAGTCCGGGTTGCCGAAATCGAGCGGGAAAGCGCCGCCCGTCAGGCTGAAGGCGGAATCCTTGCCGCCGAAGCCCACTTTCGCCGCAACGCCATCGAAACGCAGTTCGTTGTCGTAAAGCAGTTCGGTGGTGTTGAACGGGTTGTCGAAGCGCCCGAAGGTGAACGACGCCCACGACTTGGGCTGAAGCTTCACGAACGCGGTGTCGAGCCAGATCGAACGCTTGACCAGGCCATTGCCGAGGCTGGCGTTCTGCGCGATCGGGCTGTTGTCGTCACCCGTGGCCAGTCGCAGGCCGACGGTGATGCCTTCATGCAGCTGCGCATCGAGCCCAAGCCGCGCGCGCAGCTTCAGCCGGTTGACGCGATCCTGAGTAGCGTTGAGGAGCGGCACGACGTTTAGCCTCAGGTCGGTCGGCCCCTGTGCGTTCATCCGGCCGAAATCGATGATCCCCCTTGAATTGGTGCGCGCGTACAGATCGCTTTCCGAGCGCACGCGCACATCGCCATACAGGCGTACGCGGCGGGTCCATTCGGGCGCGGCCTGGTTCTTCGTCACCCAGCCTTCGTCGGCGGCCTGCTTCATCACGTCGGCGCGGATTTCGTCGCGGATCTGCTGGCGCACGGCTTCGGGCACGCGCGCCACGCGCACCGCGCCTTCGGGCACGGGCGGCGGAGGAGGAGGCACGGCCGCAGCGCGTGCAGTGGCGGCTTCGCTTTGCGCCTGCGAGAGCAGCGCATCGCCATCGGTCTGGCTGATCGTGCCGCGCACCACCAGCAAGCGGATGAGGTTGGTCATCGCATCGGGCGAAGCCGCAGCGGCGGGCGCGGCCGCCTGCACGCCCGCATCCTGCGCAAAGGCGGAACCGGCCGCCACGGCGCCGGACAGGACCAGCGCGACAAGCACGCCGCGAGCGGTCGAACGGAAAAGCGAACTGCGCATCGGGAAACTCCGGTTCGTCTGATGGCCGTGAAGGCCGCGAGCGCCGTGGTCAGAAGCCACGGCTGCCCCGCACGGTGATCTTTTGGGGAAAGCGGAAGGCGGCGGGCGGCGCATCCAGCCCGCGCACGGTCTGGAGCACGGCCTGCAACAGCTGGTCACGCTTGCCATTGCCGCTGGAACGCAGCAGCTGGACTTGCGTGACCGCGCCGGACGGGCTGATCCACACCGCGAAATCGGCGGTGAAGACCTGACGGTTGATCTTGTCGTTGTCCTGGATGCGATCCTGCAACGCGCCCGAGAGGTAGCGGGTGTAGAACCCGGTCGCGATCGGCGAACCACCGCCGCTGCAAGTGGGGCCAACGCACGTGCCGTTGCCGCCAACCGCACCCATGCCGCCGCCCTTGCCCGCGCTCATGCCAAAGGCGTCGGTTCCGGCCTGCGCCGGCCCGTCGATCTTCATCGGCGCGGGCTGATCGGGCGCGGGCGCGGGTTCGGGCGCAGGCGCCGGATTGGGATCGGGCGTCTTGTCCGGCGGCGGCTGGTCCGGCGGCGGGGGTGGCGGAGGGGGCGGCGGCGGTGGCGGCAACATCTCCGCCCTGATCGCCGGCGGTTCGTTGTCCACCTTTACCGTGCCGGTGGCGGTGATCTGGCCATAAAGCCACCACGCCACCACCGCGACGAGCGCGACGGCAACGAACGGCAGCAGCCGGTTCAACAGCGGCGGCTTCGCATCCGGATCGAACCCGTCGCCCACGGGCGGCGGCGAGGAAAGAGGGGTGGTGGCCATCGGCTGGTCCGTCAGGCGCCGGGCTTGCCGGTGACGAGGCCGACCTTGGAAAGGTCAAGCCGCCGGCACAGGTCCAGCACTTCCATCACCTTGCCATACTGCGTGGTGGTATCGCCCTTCAGCACGATGGGCACGTCAGGGTTCGACGCCTTGGCATTGCGCAGGCGCGTTTCGAGGTCCGGCAGCGTCACCGGGAAAGCATCCATGAACACCTGCCCCTGATCGTTCACGGTCAGGGCGATGGTCTTGGGCTGGACAAGGCTCTTGGCCGAACTCGCCTTTGGCAAATCGACCTTGATGCCCTGCACCGAGGCCGTCGCCATCAGGATGAAGATCACCAGAAGCACGTATGCCAGATCGAGCATCGGGGTGATGTTGATATCGTCATAGGCCTTGCGGCCGCCACCTACCTGCATGCCACGCGCTCCTTATTCCGCCGCCTGCCGCTCGTGCGCGGCATCGGCCTGCATTTCGGCAAGGCGGGTGATGAGACGGTCGATGAACACGCGCATCTGGTCGGCCAGCGCGGAAATCCGCCCGTTCAGGTAGTTGTAGCCGAACAGCGACGGGATGGCGCAGGCAAGGCCGGCAATGGTGGCGAGCAGCGCCGCCGCGATGCCCGGCGCGATCGCGTTGACGTTGACGTCGCCCGCCATCGCCACGCCGCCGAACACGGTCATCACGCCAACTACCGTGCCGAGCAGCCCGATGAACGGCCCGCCCGAAATGGCGATGGTGAGGATCACCATCATCTTGTCGAGCTTCTGGTTTTCATCGACGAACTGCGCATCCACCGCCGCGCGCATGGCTTCCACCGCCTCACCCGAAAGCGGACGGGCGCCCAGCACCTTGCGGCGCACGTCGAGTTCTTCGATGCCAATGTCGTAAAGGCGCGCGATGGGCGAAGCCTTGGCGATATAGCCGGCTTCGGCCGGGCTGACGCCCGCGACATCGGCCACCGGCACCAGATTTTCGTGCATTTCGCCAAAGCGCTTGAAGAACTGGCGGTTCGCCTTGTCGGCGGCGTTGAGATAGCGGATCTTCGCCACCATCAGCCACACCGCCAGCGTCAGCAGGATCATGCACAGGCCGATGATGACCGCATCGACCGGTTCCAGCTTGGAAACGATGAAGCCGAGGACATTGGCGCTGCCGCCTGCCTTTTCGGCGCTTTCAGATACGGCGACCATCTTGGTCGAAGGGCCTTCGGCGCTGGCCATGGCCATCATCGCGGCGGCAGGACGCGCCGACTTCGACAGGCGCAATTCGTCGATGGCACCAATGAAGGTGCCGCCGATGGTCAGCGGCCCATCGATGGCGGGCAGCGCTGCCGAGGCCGCGCCCGCTTCAACGCCATTGACGTAGATCTTCACCGTCTGGCCATCGGCGACGACGCCGACATGGGTCCAGTCGCCCTGCTTGACCGGAGCGGTCGCCGCCGCGCGGGCGCTGCCCAGCGCAACGAAGGGCATGCCGTTTGCGATGCCGATCGACAGCGGGCCACGGCCGAGGATCTGCTGTTCGCCGGAAAGCTGCTCGGCCTTGATCCATGCGGAAAAGGTGAACGGCGCGCCGGCGGTCATGGCCAGCGAGGGCGTGGGTTCGATAGTGATCCCGCCCTGCCCGACAAAGTGCGCGCCGTGGCCGACGATGGCGCTGTCCTCTACGCCAGCGGGCGCGTTGGCGGCGTTGTTGGCGTTGGCGGTGCTGTCCTTGCTCGCTTCGCCCGGCTTTTCACCAAAGTGATAGACGGCGGTGTAATCAGGATCGAAGCTGCCCTTGGCGTCTTCGCCCACCGGTGCGTTCTGGTTGCCGAAATAGAGCCAGACCTGCTTCTTTTCGCCGCCGTTCAGCACCGGCACCGAAACCCACACCGTGGCGACGCCCGCCTTCGGGTCATAGCTTTCGATATGATAGGCGAGCGGCGTCTTGTCGTCGGCATCAACGAAGCGCAGGTCGGCGCCGTTATCGAGCGCGTCGGTAAAGGTGAAGTTGCCGTTGTGCAGGCGGATCAGCACCAGCCCGCGCCCGATGGGGCCGCTGACATTGGCGCCGGTGGTCGAGGTATCGACCGTCACCGCCTTGCGATAGGTCCAGTCCTTGTTCCACCAGGCCGAAGCCGGCGTCGCCAGACCGGCCAGCAGCAGGCAGAGCAACGCGGCAAGGCTGCGCAACGCGCGGGCCTGACGGCCGAGAGAAGTGTACGACATCAGAATTCGCCCCTGGCTGTAAAGGTGACCCGCGCGTCCCCACGGCGGACATCGGGACGGCTGACGAGCGGAAGTCCGATCGTCACGCCGCCGGAAAGGTGCTTGAACAGGCGGTAGCGCACGCCGCCGCCCACGCCGGCGAGGCGGAAAGTCGCCTCCTGGTCCGCCAGCGGATCGATCAGGCTGGCAAGCCCGGCATCGATGAACACGAACGGCCGCAGCTCGCCCACGAAATCGGGCAGCGCGGTCGCCAGCGAAGGCCCGTCGAGCTGGATCGTGGTGGCAATGCCGCGATCGCCCACCGCCTCGGACTGGTAATAGCCGCGCACGGTGGATTCGCCGCCGATGGCGAACTGTTCGTTGGAAACGAGGTGGCTGTCGGCATATTGCCCGGCCAGACGCACGATCAGGCTGGTGTCGTCGGCAATCAGCTGGGTAAAGCTGGCGTCGACGTTCACATGCGCAAAGTTTTCGCGCGCGTTGTAGTCCTTCAGCGTGAACTGGTCTTCGGGCGTGCAGGCGGTGGCGGTGATATCCGCGCACGACAGGCGCTTGATCACGCGCAGGCCGAAGGTGGCGTTGAGGTTCAGGTCAACCTGCCCGCTTTCGCCCGCCATCGACCACGAATAGCCGAGGACCGCCGGCACATAGCGGATCGGCGCCTGGTTCGCGATCTTGCCCGCGATGACGATGTTCTGCTTGAAGTCCTTGTAATCGACGCCGACCGAGAACGACTGGTCGGTGCGTTCGCCGGCAAGACGATAGATCGCGCGCGCGCCCACCTGCCAGCCGTTGCCCAGCACTTGCGTGCCGCCGAGCGCGGCGATGTTGCTGTTGGACTTGTAGCCGAACACCACGATGGACCACGGCGAACCGAGGATCGGCGCGTTGTACGATCCGGAGAACACCTCGGTCTCGTGCCGGTCCTGCGGGGTGACGATGTACGATCCCGACACGGTGTGCCCGGCGCCCCACAGGTTGGTATAGCGCAGCGAGGCGGCCAGCCGCAGCGGGCGCGTGTTGGGGCTGTTGTCGTTGCCCAGGTCAAGGCTGCCGTGCAGTGGCAGCTGGTCCTTCACCTTCAGCTCCACGTCGATGGCGCCTTCGGTCTTGCTGGGGCGGAACGATGGCTGGACGGTGCGATCCGGGATGCGGTTGGCCTGCGCCAGCTGGCCTTGCAAGTCCTTGAGGTTCAGCGGCTGGCCGGGCTTTACCGCATCCAGCTGCGCCAGGACCGCCCGGGTTGAATGGTGCTTTGCGCCCGCGATGCGGACTTCGCCCACGGGCGCTTCGGACACGCGGATCTGCACGATGCCGTTGCGGGCATAGGCTTCGTCCTGCGGCGGCACATCGACCACCACGGCTTCATAGCCCTTTGCCGCATAGGCATCCTGCAACGCCTTGCGCGCCGCCTCGACATCGGTGGCGGTGCGGGCATCGCCGGTGAAGCGATAGACGATGGCCTCGATCTCGTCGGCGCCGAGCACGGTGGCGCCGGTTACCTCTATGGAATCAATGGCGAATGTCGCCGGCGCCGCATCCTGCGCGCAGGCAGGGGTCGCGGACGCAATGACCCACGAGACTGCCGACGCCAGCGCTGCGCGCCGCATGGTATGATCTGACGAACTAGACATTGCCCCGCCACATGGAAGAACCGCCCCCCGATTCCTTCGTGGCGGCATTGGTCGCGCAATGTGAAATTTTTGAGACGATATTATCTCGTTCAGTTCTTTCCAACGATTTCAAGTATATTGGTTCATTCTGAATATTTCCGTTTTATTACATTATGTTTCAAATGAAGGCCGAACGAACGCTCTAAGCGGAATCGAAATGATTTTGTCACATGGCGCGCATAAACGCCGGCCCGAGGGGGGCCGGATGGCGGTCGCCAGCGCCTGCGCGCAATCCTTGGGTCCGCTAACCGATGTCGCTGCTTTCCCCCGCCCCTGCCGATCCGGCCGAGCGCACCGCGCCCGGTGGCGCGCTGGGCGCGGTGCTGCACGCACAGGCGGGCGTGAGCATGGAAGCGCTGACCCGCGCCGCGCTGGTGCAGCACGAAACCGGCGAGCCGCTGGACAAGATCGTCAGCCGGCTGGGCCTGCTTTCGGACGAGGCGCTGGCGGGCGCCCTTTCGCGCGCGTGCGGCCTGCCGATGGTGGATGCCGCGCAGTTTCCGCAAGCAGCCGTGGACATTCCCGACCTTTCGCCCGCGTTCCTGCGCGATCACCGCGTGCTGCCACTGGCGCTTTCGCCCGCGGCGGCGCGGGTGGCGCTGGCCAATCCGCTGGATGAAGACGCGCTGGCCGGCCTTGCCTTTGCCACCGGCCGCGCGGTGGAGGCGGTGGTGGCGCGCGGCGGCGATATCGATGCCGCGATCGACCGCCTTTATCGCGCCGAAAGCGAACGCGACGGCGACCTTGAAGACGAAGTCGACGAGGCCGACCTTGAACAACTGAAGGATCTGGTCAGCGATGCGCCCGCCATCCGCGCGGTCAACCGCCTGATCGCCGACGCGGTGGACGCGCGCGCTTCGGACATTCACCTTGAACCGACCGACGACCGCCTGTCGGTGCGGTTCCGCGTCGATGGCGTGCTGTGCGAGATGCCGCCCCGCCCGGCCGCGATGCGCGCGCCCATCGTCAGCCGCATCAAGGTGATGGCGAACCTGAACATCGCCGAACGGCGCCTGCCGCAGGACGGACGCCTGCGCCTGACCGTGCGCGGGCACGAGATCGACTTGCGCGTGGCGACCGCGCCATCGATCCATGGCGAAAGCGTGGTGATGCGCATCCTCGACAAATCGAAGTTGTCGCTCGATCCGCGCAGCCTAGGCTTTGACCCCGCGCTGGAGGCGCAGTTCCTGGCCGCGCTGGAAGAACCGCACGGCATCATGCTGGTCACCGGACCAACCGGATCGGGCAAGACCACCACGCTTTATGCCGCGCTGGCGCACCTCAATTCCGCGACACGCAAACTGACCACGATCGAGGACCCGATCGAATACCGCCTGCCCGGCGTGGTGCAGAGCCAGGTCAATCCGGCCATCGGCTATACCTTTTCCTCCGCGCTGCGATCCTTCCTGCGGCAGGACCCCGACGTGATGATGGTCGGCGAAATCCGCGACAACGAAACCGCGCAAGTGGCGGTGCAGGCCGCGCTGACCGGGCACATGATCCTGTCCACGCTGCACACCAACACGGCGGCGGGAGCGGTAACGCGCCTGCTCGACATGGGGGTGGAGCCTTTTCTGCTGTCGAGCGTGCTGACCGCGGTGCTGGCGCAGCGGCTGGTGCGCCGCCTGTGTCCGCATTGCGCCGAACCCTACAAGGCGGACAAGGCCGTGCTGGCGCGGCTGGGCGTGGAAAAGGGCAACGGCGAGGACGGGGCCAAGGACGGGAACTGGCGCCAGTTCCACCGCCCGGTCGGCTGCGAACGCTGCAACCACACCGGCTATGCCGGGCGCATGGCGATATTCGAATTCATCCGCATCGACAGCGCCATCGCCGGGCTGATCCTGCACCGCGCCGATACGCGGCAGGTGGCGCAGGCCGCCGCCCGCGCCGGCTTTGCAACCTTGCGCGCCGATGGCGTGGCCAAGGCGCGGCAGGGGCTGACCACGCTGGAGGAAGTCCTGCGCGTGTCGAGCGAGGACTGAACGCGGTGGCGACCTTTTCCTATCGCGCGCTCGACCGCGCCGGGGCGCAGGTGTCGGGGCAAGTGGACGCGCCCTTGCGCGATGCGGCCGTGGCCATGCTGCGCAAGGGGGGCATGCGCCCCATCGAGATCGTTGAGGCCAAGGCCGGCGATGGCGCCGCCGGCACCCGCGCATCGGGCCGCGCCACCACGCGCCTGCGGCGCTTTTCGACCAACTTTTTCGCGGAACTCGGCGTACTGCTGCAATCTGGACTGCCGCTGGACCGGGCGCTGGCCATCGCCATCGACAACGTGACCGACCGCGATTTCAAGGCGCGTCTGGCAGAGGTGCAGGCCGCCGTGCGTGAAGGCGCCCCGCTGTCGGCCGCGCTTGCCACGCAAGGCGCGCTGTTTCCCGCGCTGGCCCCGGCGCTGACCGAAGCGGGCGAGGCAAACGGCCAGTTGGGCGAGGCGCTGGCGCGGCTGGCGCAGATGCTGGAACAGGCCGACGAACAGCGCCGCCAGATCGCCGCGGCGATGACCTATCCGATTGTCCTGTCGATCATCGCCACGGGCGTGGTGCTGTTGATGCTGCTGTTCGTGGTGCCGCAGTTCGAACCGCTGTTCGCCTCTGCCCCGCCGGGCAAGCTGCCCGCAGCATCGATGGCGGTGATGGCCGCCAGCAAGTTCGTACGCGCCAACGGGCTGGTGCTGGCCGGGGCCATCGCCATTGCCGTGTTCGCCGCGAAGCAGGCGCTGGCCCGGCCCGAATCCGCCGCCACGCTAGACCGCGTGATGCTGCGCGTGCCGCATCTGGGCGTGCTGCTGCGCGCCATCGAAACGGTGCGCTTTGCCCGCACGCTGGGCGCGCTGATCGATGGCGGCGTGCCGCTGCCGGGCGCGCTGGCGCTGGCGCGGCGCACGGTCGAGAACCGCGCGATGAACGCCGCGCTTGGCGAAGTGGTGGACATCGTGCGGCAGGGCGGCGGACTTTCCGCGCCGCTGGCGACACGCGCCGTGCTGCCCGCGCTGGCGCTCAGCTTCATCCGCACGGGCGAGGAAACCTCGCAGCTTGGCCCCATGCTCGGCCGCCTTGCCACCGTGCTCGATCGCGACGTGCAGGTGCGGATCGAACGCGCGATTGCGGTCGTCACCCCGGCGATCGTCGTCTCCCTTGGCGTGATGGTGGCGGCGATGGTCGCCTCGATCATGGCCTCCATCCTTGGCTTCAACGATCTGGCAGTAGCGCAATGACACACGAAAAAAATCGACAAGCCAACGGCTTCACCCTGCTGGAACTGCTGGTAGTGCTGGCGATCCTTGGCCTGCTGTATGCCATCGTCGGGCCACAGGTGATCAAGTACCTGTCCAGTTCCAAGACCGAGACGGCGCAAGTGCAGGTGAAGAACGTGGACGCGGCGATGAAGCTGCTGCGCCTTGACGCCGGCCGTTATCCCACCACGCAGGAAGGCCTGAACGCGCTGGTCACCCAGCCGCAGGGCATGGCCAACTGGCGCGGGCCGTACCTGCCCAATGCCTCGGCGCTCAATGATCCGTGGCAGCAGCCCTATCGCTATGCGAACCCGGGCAAGCACGGCGAGATCGACATCTACACCTATGGTTCCGACAACGCCGAAGGCGGCAATGGCGAGGCCAGAGATCTGGGCAACTGGTAAGGCGGCCAAAGGTGCGCGTTCCCCCTCCCCGGCCCAACGGCTTTACACTGATCGAGGCGCTGGTCGTGCTGGCCGTCGTCGGCATGGTCGCAGGTCTGGCGTTCCCGGCGATGGAGCGCGCGCGCACCGCACTGGGCGTGCGCCACGCGCGTGAACAGGCGCTGGCGGCACTGGCCGACGCCCGCACCCGCGCGGTGCGCACCGGCACCCAGGCGGCGGTCAGCGCGATGGCTGGCGGCACTGCGGTGGGGATCAACGACCGGCCCGCCTATCCGCTGGGCAGCGATGGCGACGCCCGGATCGAGGCGGCCCCCGCGCGCATCGTGTTTTATGCCGATGGCAGCGCCACCGGCGGCGAACTGCGCATCACTGCGGCGGGCGCGCGCACGATCTTGACGGTCGCCAGCGATACCGGACTGGTCAGCGTGGACGCGGGCAATGGCTGATCCGGCCGCCCGTTCCGAAGATGGCTTCCTGCTGGTGGAGGCGATGGTGGCGCTTGCCATCGTGGCCTTGGTGGGCGGGATGGTGTTCGAAACCGTGTGGCAATCGGCACGCACGCGGCTGACCGTGCAGCACCGGCGCGAGGCGGTTCTGCTGGCGAATTCGGTGCTGGCCGCCGCGACAATTGACGGCGTGGACATGCCGATTGCGGCGCAAGGCCGCGACGGGTCGCTCGACTGGCATGTGACCCGCGAATCCTTTGCGCAGGACGACGACCGCAGCGGCCAGCCGCTCCAGCAGGTTTCGGTGACGATCACCGACGCCGCAGACGGACGCCAGCTGGCCCGGCTCGATGGCCTGAAGGCAGCGCCATGATCGCCCGCGCCACCCCACGCGAACAGGGTTTCACGCTGGCGGAATCGCTCGTCGCGCTCGCCGTGATGGGCCTTGTCGCCAGCCTGCTGCTGGCGCTGACCGATCTTGCCATGCGGCTGGGGCTTGGCACGCAGGGCCGCGATGCGCGCGTCGATGCCATCGTCACCGCACAAACGCTGCTGCGCCACCGCGTGGAGGCGATGCGCGGCGTGGTCGATACGGCGGGCGACGGCGGCAGCGTGGCCTTTATGGGATCGGGCACCAGCGTTTCGTTCATGGCGCCCGCGTTCGATGCGCGCGGCCCCCATGCCCTGCAACGCTTTCGCATCGCGCTTTCGCCGCAGCGCCAGCTTGCGCTTTATGCCACGCCCGGCCTTGGCGGCGCGGACCCGCGCCTTGCCTCCACCGAAGGGTGGGCGCCGACGCCGCTGGTGGAGGCGGTGGACTGGGTGCAGGTCACCTATTTCGGCGCAGACCGCATGGGCGGGTCCGCCGTGTGGCAGGACAGCTGGCAGAGCCGGCGCGAACTGCCGCGCCTGATCCGCATCCGCGTCGGCTTTGCCGCAGGCGACGAACGCGCGTGGCCGGTGCTGATGATCCGCCCCGGCAGCGCGATGCAGGCGCCCTGCCCCGAAAACGACGGGCGCCAAGCTTGCGGAGCCGCATCGTGACTTTGAAGGACCTGCTCAATTCCGACATGACCACGCTGGCGCGGCACGCGCGCAGCGGCCTTGCGTGGTGGCTGGCGGAGCTTCAGGGCCTTGTGCCCGCGCGCTGGGTGCGCCCGGCGGCGCTGCACGCGTGGCACCGCTATGAACGCGGCGAGATCGTGCCCGCCAGCGCCGCGCGTGCCGATACGCTGGTGCTGCCGGGGGCGCTGTGCCTTTCGCGCCTGCTGGACATGCCGCGCATGGGCCGGGCCGACATTGCCGCGATGGTCGAACTCGATCTGGACCGGATCATGCCCGTGGCGCCGGCCAGCCTCGTCACCGGAGTCGCCATCGCCGGGCCGTCCGCCGATGGTGCGGGGCTTTCGGTGCGCGTGGGCGCAATGGCGCGCAAGGAAGCCGCCGCGCTGGCCGAGGCGCTGGGCGCGGCCGGAATATCGCCGCGCCACATCGGGCCGCTGGCCGACGATGGCGCTACGCTGGCCTTCGACCTTGCGCCGGCGATGCGGGCTATCGGCCTGCTGCCGCCGCTGTCGCAGGCGCGCCGGTTCTGGTGGATCGTGGTGGCGGTGCTCGCGCTGGCCAACCTCGGCATCGCCATCCTGCGCGATCGGCAGCAGGCAGACCAACTCCTGACACTGGTGGATGCACAGGCGCCCGCGCTCACCGCCGTGCGGCGGATCGAGGACCGCCTGCACGAAAACGCCGCCCGCATCGCTGAACTCGACGCGCGGCGGCGCATGCATCAACCGTTGCAGGTGCTGGTGGCGCTCGATGCCGCGCTGCCCGCCAACGCGTGGATCCAGCGACTGGAATGGAACGGCGCGGACGTGCGCGTTGCTGGCTTTGCCGCTGATGGCGTCAACGTGGCCACCGCGTTCAAGCAGTCGCAGCGTTTCGCCACCGTCCGGGCCAATCGCGCCGAAACGGTGGCAGAGGCCCGCACCGGCCGCCCGTTCGACCTGACCGCCCGTTTTGCAGGAGGCCCGCGATGAGGCCGCTTTCACCGCGCGAGCGCAAGCTTGTGGCCGTGCTGATCCTCGTGGGCGCGATCGCGCTGGTACTGCTCGCCGTGATCGGCCCGATCGTGGATGGCTTTGCCGCGCGTGATCGGCAGCGCATGCTGCTGGGCCAGACCTTCCACGCCAACGAACGCCGCATCGGCGCCATCGACGCGCTTCAGGCCGAGGCCGAGCGCCAGCAGAGCGCGATGCAGGCCCTGCTGATGACCGCGCCCAATGCCGATGAAGCGGGCGAAGCCTTGCGCGAACGCATTGAGGCCGTGGCCGAAGCGGAAGGCGCGCAAGTGAAGGCGTCGGAAGCACTGCCCGCCGACGGCACATGGGCCCGCGCCGCCATCGACGCGCGGATGAGCCACGCCCAGCTCGCCACGATCCTTGCCCGCCTGAATGCCCTGCGCCCGGCGCTGGCGACCGACGCGATGACCGTCATCGCCGACGATGCGCTGACCAATTACAAATCGGACCTCATCGATGTCAGACTTGAAGCTTCGGCTCCTTTCCTTCTCGCCCGCCAGCGCTGAAGGCGCGCGCCTGCCGGCGCTGTGCGCGCTGGCGTTGCTGGCGGGCGCGGCGCTGCAACTGGCATTGCCGCAGGGCGGCGCGATCCCGCCCGATACCGGCGCCTCGCGCGCGGCGGACTGGCGCCTGCCGGGCATTGCCGCGCTGGTGGCGCCGTCGCTGGCAGACCGCGCCTCGCTTTTCTCGCCCTTGCGCGTGGTCGGGCAGGCCCCCGCCGAAGACGACGCGGCGGCGCGTCCGGTCGGGCCTCTCGATGGGGCCTTCGTACTCGGCACGGTGAGAAACGGCGGACGCGCTATCGTGCTTCTGCGCGAGGCAGACGGGCGTATTATCCGCATGGCGCCCGGCGGCAGCTATCACGGCGCGCGCCTTGTCGGCATCGGCGATACCGCCGCCCGGTTCCGGCAGGGCGGCACCACCATCAGCATTGAATACGGCGCAGCCGCACCCGCCGCCGGTGCAGCCGAAGACAGCAGCGAGAGCGAACAGTGAAAACCCATCCCGCCACCCTTTGCGCGGGCGCGCTTGCGCTCACGCTGTCGCAAGGCCTGCTTGCCGCGCGCCCGCCCATTCAGCCCGTCGAGCGCGGCAAGGCGGCGCCCGCCGTCACCGTGCCCGATGCGGGTGATCCGGGCGTTGCCACCACGATGGTCGGCGGCGAAACGCCCCCGCCGCTCAGCCCCCGCGCGCCCGTGCGCAAGGGGCCGAAGGGTACCATCGAATTCAACATCCCCAGCGCCGACGTGCGCACGCTGGCGCGGATTGTGCTGGGCGATACGCTGGGCATTCCCTTCACCGTCACGGTCACCGGCGATGTCGATGTGGGCCTGTCCACGCCCGGCCCGGTCAACCGCCCCCAGCTGCTGGAACTGTTCGAGGCCGCGCTGAAGAAGGCCAACCTCGCCATGGTGTGGCAGGGCACCGGCTATCGCATCATGACGGTGGACGAGGCGAAGGCGGAATCATCGGGCTTCCTGCCCGATCGCGGCTTCGGCACGGAAACCGTCACCCTGCAATTCGCCAATGCCGAGGAACTGCGCAAGCTGCTCGACAGCGTGGTGCCGGGCGCCGTGCAGCAAGTGGATGCCGACCGCAACACGCTGGTGATCGCGGGCACCGCTGCCCAGCGCAAGGGCGCGCACGACGTGATCGCCCAGTTCGACGTCAACTGGCTGCGATCCATGTCGTTCGCGCTGTTCGTGCCGCAGCGCACCGACAGCCGCCTGATCGTGCCCGAACTGGACCGCCTGATCAACGCGCCCGATGCGCCCACGCGCGGCATGGTGCGGCTGATCGGCATGGAGAAGCTGAACGGCGTGATCGCCATCAGCGCGCAGAAGCAATATCTTGAGGACGTGCGCCGCTGGGTGGAAGTGCTGGACCGCGAAGGCACCAGCGCCGAACCGCGCCTGTTCGTCTATCGCGCGCAGAACAGCCGCGCGCGCGATCTGGTGAAGACGCTGAACGCCACTTTCGGCATCGGCGGCGACAGCGGCGCCGACAGCACGCAGGACCCCGGCAAGACCGGCCCCGCACCCGGCGGCGACGGCATCACCCCGCCCGCCCCGACAGGCAACGCCCCGGCGCCGCGCCCGGCGGACCAGTCCTCCAACGGCAATGGCCCGGCCAATGCCCTGCGCGTGCGCGTTTCCGCCGACGAGGTGAACAACGCGGTCGTCGTCTATGGCTCACCCCACGATTACGCGATTGTCGAGGATGCGCTGCGCAAGCTGGACCTGCCGCCGGTGCAGGTGATGATCGAGGCGGCGATCACCGAAGTCGGCCTGAACGACGACATGCGCTATGGCGTGCAGTGGAATTTCCAGACGGGCAATTCCAACTTCGCGCTGAGCGAAGGCAGCGATGCCAACCCGGTGCGCGTACTGCCCGGCTTTTCGTATTTCTATTCCAACAACAACGATATCAGCGCCACGCTCAACGCGCTGGAGCAGCGCACCAATGTAAAGGTCGTCTCCGCGCCAAAGCTGATGGTGCTGAACAACCAGACCGCCGCGTTGCAGGTGGGCGATCAGGTGCCCGTGCAGACGCAAAGTTCGCAAAGCACGATCAGCCCGAATTCGCCGGTGATCAACGCCATCGAATACCGCGATACCGGCGTGATCCTGAAGATCACCCCGCGCGTCAATGCCAGCGGTTCTGTGCTGCTCGACGTGGCGCAGGAGGTGAGCGA
>JBDLVU010000015.1:0-38397 GCA_039804665.1 Pseudomonadota bacterium
TCGCCAAGATCGCCGGGATCAAGCTGTGCCAGGCCTATCGCCGCGAATATGGGCTGGACTACATCAGCGCGATGCCGACCAACCTTTACGGGCCGGGCGACAACTTCGATCTGAAGGCCAGCCACGTCATGCCCGCGCTGATCCGCAAGGCGCACGAGGCGAAGGAGGCAGGGGCGTCGAGCATCGAGATATGGGGCACCGGCACGCCGCGCCGGGAATTCCTTCACGTCGACGATCTGGCCGATGGCTGCGTCTTCCTGCTCAAGCACTATTCCGACGCGGAGCACGTCAATTTGGGGTCGGGCACCGACATCCAGATTGGTGAGCTGGCCGAACTGGTCTGCGAAATCGTGGGCTTCAAGGGCACGATTACCAAGGACGCGACAAAGCCCGACGGCACTCCGCGCAAGCTGATGAGCGGCGACAAGATTGCCGCGATGGGGTGGGCGCCGCGCATTGCCTTGCGCGAGGGCATTGCGAGCGCTTACGCCGAATTCCTTGCCGGCCATGTCAAGGAAGGCACGATTTGAGCCGCGTGTGGAGGGGCAGCCCTTGCGCCTGCTGATCCTGGGACTCAACTATGCTCCCGAACCGGTCGGCATTGGACCCTATACGACGGGCTTTGCCGAAGACATGGCCGCGCGGGGGCACGAGGTGACCGTGGTGGCGGGCAAGCCCTATTACCCGCAGTGGCGGGCCTATGAAGGGCAGCCGCAGGGCCGCGCCGAGGTGCACGAGAACGGCGTATCGGTCACCCGCGTGCCGCACTACATCCCCGAAAACCCGACCGGTGCGCGACGGATCGTCCATCATATGAGCTTTGCCGCCTCGGCCTATCGAACTGCGATGGCCAAGGCGCGTGACGGCGCCGATCTGGTTTTCACCGTCGCACCGTCGCTGCTGTCGGTGCCGGTCGCGGCGCGCGCGGCGCGGGCGGCGGGGGCCCCGCTGTGGCTGCATGTGCAGGATTTCGAGGTGGAGGCCGCGTTCGCCACCGGCCTCGTCAAGGCGGGGTCGGGCGTGGCGCGCACGGCCCGCAATATCGAAAACCGCATCCTTGGCCTGGCGCAGATGGTTTCCACCATCAGCCCGCAGATGTGCGCGCGCCTGCTGGACAAGGGGGTGGCGGCGGACCGCATCTATCAGTTGCGCAACTGGAGCAACGCTGCGTTCTTCGGCTCGGCTTCGCACGATGGGGGGGGCTATCGCAGCGAATGGGGCATCGGCGGGCGCAAGGTGGCGCTCTATTCGGGCAACATTGCCAACAAGCAGGGCATCGAGATCGTCATCGATGCCGCGCGGATGCTGAAGGATCGCAAGGACCTTGTCATCGTGATCTGCGGCGAAGGGCCAAACCGCGCGCGGCTGGCCGATCTTTCGGCAGACCTGCCCAATGTGCAGTTGCACGATCTCCAGCCGGCCGAGCGGATGGGCGACCTGCTTTCGCTGGCCAGCGTGCACCTGTTGCCGCAGATTCCGGGAGCGGCGGATCTGGTGCTGCCGTCCAAGCTGACCAACATGCTGCAATCGGGCCGCCCGGTCGTGGCGACGGCGGCCCCGGGCACCGGCCTCTATGCGGAAGTCAGCGGATGCGGCGTGCTGAGCACGCCCGGCGATGCCGAAGCCTTTGCCGCGGCGATTGCAGGGCTGCTGGACGATCCGGCAGCCTGCGCCACCTTTGGCGCCGCGGCGCTGGCGCGGGCGCAGGAGCGCTGGAGCCGGGGCGTGATTCTCGATCGGTTCGAGGAAGAAGCCCTGCGACTTGTTGGTGCACGTGCGAACCGCGCCTAGGTAAGGCTATCGCAAGACGTGGGGGCTATGGCCGCGGTAACAGGGGCTGGTCCCCCAGTCTGCACGAAAAACGGAGTCATCACGTGGCGATCCTGGTCACCGGCAATGCCGGCTTCATCGGCTTTCATACCGCCAAGGCGTTGCTCGAACGCGGCGATGACGTGGTCGGGATCGACGTGGTCAACGACTACTATGATCCCGCGATCAAGGAAGCGCGGCTGAATATCCTGGAGGAAACCGCGCGCCGGACCAACGCGCGCTATGCGTTCGTGCGCGGGAACCTGGCCGATCTGCCCTTGGTGGAACGGGTGTTTGCCGACAATGATATCCGCCGGGTGATCAACCTCGCGGCGCAGGCGGGCGTGCGCTATTCCATCGAAAATCCGCATGCTTATGTGGAAAGCAACATCGTCGGCTTCACCAACATCCTTGAGTGCTGCCGGCACGGCGGGGTGGAGCATCTGGTCTATGCCTCGACCAGTTCGGTCTATGGCGCCAACAAGGCGATGCCTTTCAGCGAGCATGTCGGTGTGGACCATCCGCTGCAATTCTATGCCGCGACCAAGAAGGCCAACGAGCTGATGGCCCACAGCTACAGCCATCTCTACCGGCTGCCGACCACAGGCTTGCGCTTCTTCACGGTCTATGGGCCGTGGGGGCGGCCGGACATGGCGCTGTTCCTGTTTGCCCGCAACATCATCGAGGGCAAGCCGATCGATGTCTTCAACTATGGCAATCACACGCGCGACTTCACCTATGTGGGGGACATCGTCGAAGGGGTGATCCGGGCGTGCGACCGGCCCGCACAGCCGAACCCCGAATGGGATGCGCTGCGGCCGGATCCGGCGACGAGCAACGCCCCCTATCGCATCTACAACATCGGCAACAACGCGCCCGTGAAACTGACCGAGTACATCGAGGCGCTGGAAGAAGCGCTGGGGCGTAAGGCCGAGCGGAACCTGCTGCCGCTGCAGCCGGGTGACGTGCCCGATACCTTTGCCGATGTGTCCGACCTTGAGCGAGAGATCGGATACAAGCCGCGCACCACCGTGCGCGAAGGCGTGGCCAACTTTGTTGCCTGGTACAGGGACTACAAGGGCTGACCAGATGGCCGTTGCCGCGCATGCGCAATAGGCCGGAGGGGCGCCGTGGGCAGGTGCAGCATTTTCTGATTTTTTGCCTTGCGCGGTGCAATATAGGGGCTAAACCTTTTCGCAATTGCACAATGCTGAAGGGTTAAGGGCACTCGCATGGCTGACGGTACGGGCAAGGTCGCGCTTATCACGGGCGTGACGGGGCAAGATGGTGCCTATCTTTCGAGATTGTTGCTGGAAAAGGGCTACACGGTCCACGGCGTGAAGCGGCGTTCTTCGTCGTTCAACACGGGTCGGATCGAGGATATTTATGAAGATCCGCATGTGGAGCACCAGCGCCTGCACCTGCACTACGGCGACCTGACCGATTCCACGAACCTCATCCGGATTGTGCAGCAGACGCAGCCTGACGAAATCTACAACCTTGCGGCGCAAAGCCACGTGCAGGTTTCGTTCGAGACGCCGGAATACACGGCGAATGCCGACGCCATCGGCACGCTGCGGCTGCTTGAGGCCATTCGCATTCTGGGCCTTGAGCAAAAGACCAAGTTCTATCAGGCATCAACCTCCGAGTTGTACGGCCTGGTGCAGGAAGTGCCGCAACGCGAAACGACGCCGTTCTATCCGCGCTCGCCGTATGGCGTGGCCAAGCTCTATGGCTACTGGATCGTGGTGAACTACCGCGAGGCCTATGGCATCCACGCCAGCAACGGCATCCTGTTCAACCATGAAAGCCCGCTGCGTGGCGAAACGTTCGTGACGCGCAAGATCACGCGGGCGGCCGCGGCGATTTCGCTGGGCCGTCAGCAGAAGCTCTATCTCGGCAATCTCGATGCCAAGCGCGACTGGGGTCACGCCCGCGAATATGTGCGCGGTATGTGGTTGATGTTGCAGCAAGAACAGCCCGACGACTACGTGCTTGCCACTGGCGAAACCACGGAAGTGCGTGAATTCGTGCGCTGGGCGTTCGCGGACGTGGGCATTGATCTGGAGTTCAGCGGCGAAGGGGTCGACGAGAAGGCGCATTGCCGCAAGACCGGCAAGTGCGTGCTTGAGATCGATCCGCGCTACTTCCGCCCGACCGAGGTGGACCTGCTGATCGGCGATCCGGCCAAGGCCAAGGAAAAGCTGGGCTGGACGCACGAGACGTCGGTTCGTGAACTGGCCCGCGAAATGGTTCTCGCGGACCTGGAGGTAATGCGCGAGGCGCCAATCGCCCGGGATAGCTGAAGTTTGGCTGGACCGGCCTGTCACAAGGCGATGCTGGAAATGCCCGAACCGACGCTGTTTCGCGACCTGACCCGACAGTACTTCGTGCCGGGTCCGGTGGTGACCGCATCACGCTGGAACCAGTTCCGGTGGGCGTTGACCATTCCGTTCCGTTCGCTGGCCGGTGGCCGGATGATCAGGCGCCACGTAGCAGGCCCTGCGCCCGCCGCCTGGGCCGAGGAAATGGCTGGCAAGCGCGTGCTGGTGGTTGGCAGTGGGCCCAGCCTTGACCGCGTGGACGATGCGTTCTTCGATCGGTTCGACGTGGTGATCTACATCAACTTCGCGATCCGGCGCAGGCGCGAGGTGGTGCCGGAGTATTTCTTCACCACCGATATCGGGCCAACCCGCGAATTCCTGGACGCCTACGATGATGCAGTGTTCCATGCCCTGGGCCCGGCGCATTGCATCTTTGCCCCGGTGTTCCTCGACCAGTTCCAGATGATGACCCCGCGCGGACGGGCACTGTTTACATGGCTGGCGTTCGACAAGGGCGCGCTCCGGGTGCAGTGGGCCAAGGCCGGCCCACTGCGGTTGCCGGTGATCCTGCGCTATCACCCGCGCCAGCCAGACTGGGATACCTTCCGTCTGCCGCACGGCGGACGGCACCTGCCGGTGGTCGATCACACGTCAGCCCTTTCGGCAATCCTGTTTGCAGCCATGAACGGAGCGCATTCGGTCGGCATGATCGGCTGCGATTTCTCGGCGGGCCGGGCGGCTTCGGTTGCCAGCCTGCAAGCATTGCCCGACAAGGCGATCTTTTCGGGCGCGGCGGGCGAACTGCGGCGGCTGCAGGCGGCCTTGGCCCGCCAGGGCGTTGAAGTCGTCAACCATTCGTGGGAAGTCTGAACATGGGGTCGCATCGATGACGCAGGACGTTCGCATCGCCGTGCTGATGACGTGCTTCAACCGCCGCGAATTGACGCTCGGTTGCCTTGAGACGCTGCGGGGGCAGGCCTTTTTCCGCGAGGAAGACCTGTTCCTCGTCGATGACGGATCGTCGGACGGCACTGGCGCCGCCGTGCTCGGGGCCATGCCGAAGGCCAATGTTGTGCAGGGCGACGGCTCGTTGTTCTGGAACGGGGGCATGCGCCTCGCATGGGACAGCGCCAAGGCGCATCCGCAGCACTTCGATTATTACCTGTGGCTCAACGACGATGTGCGTCTGGCTGACGATGCCTTTGCCATGCTGGTCGCCGATGCGGAGACGGTGGTTCCGTGCGGCGGCGCCGTGATCGTTGCGGCCGCGACCTCGGAGCCGGGGCAGGCAACGATCACCTATGGCGCGCATCGCCAGCCAAACCCCGCGCGCCCGTTGCGCATCAGGATGATCGAGCCGGAAGGCAAGCCGATCGAGGCCGATACGGTCAGCGGCAACATCGTGCTGGTATCCGATGCGGCAGAGCGCAAGCTGGGCAACATGTGGGCCGGGTTCGAACACATCTATGGCGACCTCGATTATGGTCTGCGTGCCAAGGCGGCCGGAATTCCGGTGATGCTGGCCAGCCGCGTCGGCGGAACCTGCGCGGCCAATCCGATTGCCGGCAGTTCGCTCGACCGTTCGATGGGCAAGTGGGCGCGCCTTCGCCGTCGCTGGGTGGAGAGCGGCAAGGTGCACGCGCGCGACTGGCGGCGGTTCATGGACCTTCATGGAAAGTCTGATCCGGTCAGCCGCATCGCCTACCGTGCGGCGCCCTACATCAACATCCTGCTCGATCGATGACCGAAGGCTCTTCTCCCCTGCCAGCCGTCGCATGGGATCAGGGCCGGCGGTTGCCGCTCCGCTCGCGGAGCGCGGGCAGGATCAATCACGGAAATACGCGATGAAGCGCCTGCAAACGTCCGCCCCGGTGAACTTCGTTTTTACGACGCCGTTCGACCGTGCCGCGCTGGAGGCCGCGCCCTCGTTCGAGCATCACGCCATTCACGACGAGGAATTTCGCACGTTGCTCTCGTCAAAGGGTGACATCTGCTGGGAAGTGGCAACCTATTTCCACCTGCGCGAACGCGGATACGAAGGCATCGAGCTATCGGGCGAATCCCGGCCCGGCTGCATTAACGTTATCCATTCCGAACTGTTGCGGCGCGCCGGGGCCGATCCCGGCCGGTTCGAGGTGAGCGTCCAGGCCGATTTTGCCTACCGACCCTCTGCGCACTACCATGTGCTGCAAAACGCCGACTTTGCAGGCGGAAACCGCGAAACGATCTGGCTTTATCCGCAAGCGGGCATCGTGCCGCGGTCCGCGCCGGAAGGGCGCATGAAGCGCATCGGTTATCTTGGGCATGTTCACAACAATCTGGTCTGGCGTCATGACCGCTGGCAGGCCTTTCTCGATCCGCTTGGTCTGGAATTCGTGGCGCCGCCCGCATCGCAGTGGCACGATTTCGCCGACCTTGATGCGGTTGTGGCGATCCGCAGCTTCAGTAAGGCGCGCTTCAGTTCAAAGCCGCCGAGCAAGTTGATCAACGCATGGATCGCGGGCGTTCCGTTCATCGGCGGCTCGGATTCGGCCTATCGCCAGATCGGTACCCCGGGCGAGGACTTTCTGGTGGCGACGAACCCGGACGAGGTGCGGGCTGCCATCGCTCGGTTGCAGAACGAGCCCGGACTGGTGGCGAAGCTGGTCAGCAACGGGCGTGAGCGCGCTCGCGAATTTACCGTCGACCGGCTGGTCGACAAATGGATCGCACTGCTCGAAGGACCGGTCGAGCAGCGCTACAGGCTTTGGCAATCGCGACCACGCTACGAGGCGTTGCGCGTCCAGGCGCTGTGGGGCGTTGACCGGTTTATCGGGCAGGGCAAGCGCGCGTATCATGCGCTTCGCGGCCTGGCGTCGCGGAAGGGTTGATAACATGAGCAAGGCCGAGGCCTTGAAGTACGGGCCGCAGGGAAAGCGCCTTCTGGGCGGGCTTTTTGCCAATGCGTTTAACGTACTGGCCCGCATCGGCGTGCAATTCGTGGTCATCCCGATCCTGTTCATCAGCTGGGATACCCGGCTGGTGGGCATCTGGTTGCTGCTGTCCTCCATCCCCAGCTATCTCGGGCTGACGGCCAACGGGTTTGGGGCGGCAGGGGGCAATCTGGCGATTGCGGCGGAAAAGGACGGTGACAGCGGGCTCGCGCGTGCCGCCTTCCGTGCGACATGGTTGCTGGTCACGCTCAGCAACTTCGTGATCGTGGGCGGATTCCTGCTGGCGAGCGACTGGATCATCTCTAGCAACGTGTTCCACACCGAGAGTGTGCCTCGCGCCGAACTGCAGGCCGCCATGCTGTGGCTGTGCGTTTATGTCGTTCTTTCGGTGCAGAGCGCCGTGCTGGTGCTGCCCTATCGTCACGGTGGGCAATATCCGCGCAACATCTTCCTGGGCAGCCTGCAATCGACGCTTGAGGTACTGGCGACGGCCGCCGTGGTGGCGCAGACCAAGCGACTGGACATGCTTCCACTGGCGCTGAGCGTCGTCCGTTTCGTGTTCCTTGTGATCACGGCCTATTATGCCTGGCTTGCCAGCCCCGGCCTGTTCCGCCGTCCCCCGCCCGGGCTCACCCGCAAGGCGTTGAACCAGATCTGGCGACCGTCGCTGGCGTTCATGGCGGCACCGGTGGTCTTCGGCTTCAATCTGCAGGGCTACAACCTGCTGATCGGCGCGCTGTTTGGCCCGGTTGTTTTGGCCAGCTTCGTTGCGACCCGCATCCTGGTGCGCGGCCTCGATATCATTACCAACTTCGCCTATTCGGTGCAGTTCTACGAACTGCCTTACCTTCAAGGGCAGGGCGGCGATCTGATGCGCCGGCTGGTGGCGACGATGACATCGGCCATGGTGGCCATTTCCATCGGTTTCATCGCTTGCGTGATTACGCTGGGCGGACCGGTGCTGCACCTTTGGACGGTCGGCAAGACCAGCTTCGACCTGCCTGTAGCGCTCGGTCTCTCGGTGGCGGGCGTGGTTCGGGCCATCAGCATCAGCCCGGCAGCGGCCCTTTCCGCCACGAACCGCAATACAGGGTTCATGACCGTCTATACGATCATGTCCGCGCTGTCGTTCGGGCTGGGGTTCCTTGCGGGCAGGCTTGGTGCGCCGTTGTGGGTGGTGGTTGCGATGCCGATCCTGGCCGAACTCGGGCAGCTCGTCCCGGCCTTTCGCGGAACGGCGCACGATCTTGAATATCCCCTGCGCCGGATGGCTCGTGACATCGTGGACTTTCCGCGCCGCTGGGCCGACTTGAACCAGCTGCGCAAGGATCTGTTGAAGTAGGTGGCGGGGACGCAGCATGGTTCGCAAGCCCGGATGATGACCGACGCCAAACTTGCCTGAAAATCAATGGATCAGGCATGTTGCAACGCAGCATCATGACGATATAACGACCTCGCTCGACCAGTGCCCCGATGTGCCGGCGAGCTTTGCGGAAGGTGGATCCAGTGCAGAGCGCAGACCATTCCAACCCGGTCCCCGCGGACGGGGTGAAGGCAGAAGCAGCGGCATTGCTGCAGGATGCCTGGCAACTGGTTCAGGACAACCTGGCCCACACCCTGTCTCTGCGGACCCAGATCACCTGGAAGCCCGACGGGAGCCCGGTGACGCAGGCCGATTATTGGCACGAGGAAATGCTGGGCGCGTTCCTGAAAGAGCGGCTGCCCTCGGTCATGCTGGTGGCCGAGGAGAGCCACGAGGCAGGGCGCGCCATGACTGATTCCTGGATCGCCATCCTCGACCCCATCGACGGCACCGAGAACTTCTGTTCCGGCCTGCGGGAATGGGGGGTCGCGTTGTCCATCTGGCATGACGGAAAGCACGCCGGCAGCGCGCTGATGTTGCCGGAACTGGGCGATGCGATCATCTCCGGACAGCCGATGGAGAAATTCCAGTCTCGGATCGTTGGCCTGTCGTCATCCTACAACGCCGAAATCGGAGCCGCGATCGCCGGAAACCCCGAAAGCCGGATCATGGGGTGCGCGGTCTACAATTCCTACAACGTCATTCGCGGCTCGTTTGCGCGTTTCGCCAACCCGAAGGGGGCATACTGCTGGGATCTGCAGGCAGGTGTCTCGCTCGCGCTGGAACATGGGTGCGACGTGTATCTCGAGGGAGAAATCTACCATGGACAGCTTCTCGACCCCGATCGCCGACATCGCGTCGACATACGGCACCGATACGATCTTCATCCTCGGTAAGGGGCCATCGGCGGACGAAATTCCAGCGGAGGTATTCGCCGGGTCCCTGGTGATTGGCATCAACGATGCCGAGCGCATTTATCCGTCCGACATTTCCATTTTCCACGCCGAGTGGGTGAAGGACGCGCTTGAGGTCGAAGGCCCCAGGGCCCGGCTCTACATCACTTCAACCGATTTCGATCCGCGTCGTGCGGGTTCTGCATCGCCTGTGGTCAAGGCGCCCCACGTCGCACTGTCGCAGGAAAACAGCGACCTGATGATCCAGCGCCTTCTCGATGACAAGATCGTCATCGAGGATGTGCTTTTCATGACTGCGCTTCAGGTGGCACGCCGCGTGGCAGAGGCGCGCAACAAGCCGCAAACGGTCTATATGGTCGGGTTCGACTTCAAGGCCGAAGCCGGCAACGCGCAGGCCATCGGCCGGCATTACGAGACCGACAGCGACGATCAGCGCCGCCTGCGCATCGAGATGCAGGAGAACTTCCTGCTGAACGCGCTCTACATGCTGCAGGGTAGCCAGATTGACGTTGTCCACGTCGGCCGGCGCCCGTTTTCCCGGCTGTCGAGCGACGATCTGAAGCAGATGTTCCTGCCCGATCGTGGTGGCGACGGTCGGCAGTGGACTGTCGACGTGATTGCCGAACTGACCACCAATCACTTCGGGGATCTGGGCCGGTTGGAGCGGATGGTGCGGGCGGCCAAGGCCGCAGGGGCGGATTTCGTGAAGCTCCAGAAGCGCGATGTTGAAACGTTCTACACCCCCGAGCAGCTCGATGCTCCCTACAAGTCCCCGTTCGGCAACACGTTCCGCGCCTACCGCCACCAACTGGAACTGGATGAAGGTGGCTTTGCGTTCCTCGACCAGCTGTGCACGAAACTGGGCATCAAATGGTTCGCATCCGCGCTGGATGAACCATCCTATCGCTTCCTTATGAAGACCGGCTGCCACGCGATCAAGTTGCCCTCCACGATATCCGAGCACCGCGACTATCTGGCGACCGTTGCCCGCACGTGCGACAGGCCGATCGTGCTGTCGACAGGGATGACCGACAAGGCCTTCGAGGAATGGGTTCTCCAGACCTTTGCACAGAGCCCCAGCCTGTACATGCTCCAGTGCAATTCCGCCTATCCGACGCCGGCCGAGGACTGCAATGTCGGCGTCGTCCGGCACTATGCGCGTCTGGCCCGCGAAAACCCGCGGATCGTGCCCGGCTATTCGAGCCATGACCACGGATGGTTCGGGTCGGCGCTGGCTGTCGCGGCTGGCGCTAGGATGGTTGAAAAGCACGTGAAGTTGGGCAACACCGAGTGGGCGCATTTTGATGCGGTGGCGCTGGATCTGACCAAGCAGGACTTCAAGAACTACGTGCAGAAGATCCGCGAGGCCGAGGTCATTATCGGCAGCGAGGAAAAGTCCGTTCGTCCGAGCGAACATCACAAGTATCTCAATCCGGGCAGCGGAACGTCGAGGAAGCAGATCGCATGAAGGTTCTGGCCGTTATTCCTGCGCGGTATGGATCCAGCCGGTTCGAAGGCAAGCCGCTGGCGGATATCGCGGGTGCGCCAATGATTGCATGGGTCTATCATCGGGTGACCCGATCCGAGCGCATTGCCCGCGTCGTGGTGGCCACGGATGACGACCGTATCGCCCGCGCCTGCGAGGAGCATGGTCTTGAGTACATCATGACCAGGACGGATCACGGCACCAGCACCGAGCGCTTGCATGAAGTGGCGCAGAAGATCGACGCCGACCTTTATCTCTGCGTCAACGGCGACGAACCGCTGATCGATGTAGCGCTGCTTGAGTCGTTGATACCCGCAGAAGTTCCGCCGCGTGACGAGATCTACGTGGCGAACATCGCCGCCAAGATCAAATCGGCGGCCGAGGTGATTGACCCCACCAACATCAAGGTGGTGTTTTCATCGACGGGATGCGCTCAGTTCATGTCGCGCTCGCCTATCCCTCACCCGAAGAGCAGCCTCGATTTTGACTATTACAAGCATGTTGGCGTGCTTATTTATAATCACGCAGCGCTGGATTTCTTCGCGAAAACGCCGCGGGGAAGCAACGAGCGCATCGAGGACGTCAATGAATTGCGATTCATTGAAAACGGGGTCCCGCTCAACATGATCCTGGCTGAAGCGGGCGATGGCCTGTCCGTGGACACGCCCAAGGACCTGATGAGGATCAGATCGCTTGTCGCGGAACAAGGAATAAAACTGAAGTAACAGTGTCTTGATCGACATAATGGCTTTTAACGGGCGGCTTTGCTCTAAGGAACAAAAATAGAACTTTCCTACATTAATCGAAGTGTATAGCTGGATTCGGGTTTCTTGTGCAGTGGAGAACCCGATGCCCGACAGCCGTCCTATCTCCTATCCCGCGGGGTATGTTACCTCGACCGCAGTAGGCTTTGCCGACCCGGTTGGAAATCTTTCGCTTGTCTCCGCAGCCAGCGCGCTGCCGGTTGTTCAGACGCGCTCGGCGGCGCCTGCCGCGCTTGCGGGCCAGACGTCCGGATCGCTCCTTGCGGGGCCCTTCGCGCCGCTGCGCGATGTTCCAATCCATCTGCAGCTCAGCGGAACCTGGGTTGGCACCGTAACCGTGGTGCGTTCGGCGGACGGAGGAGCGACCCGCCAGTCGCTGACTGTCGGTGGACAGCCCTGGGGCAAGTATACCGCCAATGCCAATGAAGTCGTGTGGCAGGAGGGTGAGGTCGGGGCGACGTTCTACCTCGATATCGCGCTCACTTCGGGTTCGGTTGCCTATCGGGTGTCGCAGTGAGCGCGCTCGATATTGGCGCACGCGCGCTGGCCATGCGTGCGCTGGCGCAAAACGCCGTCCGCTTCGCCGATCTGGCGCGGGCGGCCGTCCCCGCCAATACCACCGTGCTGCAAAGCGCCGGCCATGCCGCTATCGGCTGGGGCGTGGCGTGTTATATCAATGACGCTCAGGCGACCGCAGCGCTGGCCGCGAATTTCCCGCTGGCGGTTTTCCAGGCAGCGGATGGGCGCTATTTCCGTCTGCGCGGCGACTATGAAGGGTTCATTACCCCCGAGCAGGTTGGCTGCGGGATATACGCCACCGGCAGTGACCAGCGGCCGTCCATCCAGCTTGCGCTCGATTATTGCAAGGCAGTGGGCCTGCGCGGCGTGAAATTCCCGCAGCGCAACTATGAGCTGTGGGCACCCACGCGTACGGCCGCCTTTACCGCCAATCTCGACCACAGCGGAAATTTTCTGGTGGTGGACCAGTGGGATTGCAGTCTCGTCGGGATGGCCGCGGACCGGACGACCTTCCGCTGCAAGGGCCCAACCGGCGGCAGTCTGGCGACCGACTACCAGGTGTTGAATACGGCCACATATGGCGGTGATGTGATCTGGCGCGGGGCCGGGCTCAAGCTGACAGGATCGGTAAGCGTCGGCCTTCCTCGCCCCGATACGACCCAGCTTTCGCATGCAACGGTGCGGAACATCCGCTTCCTCAGCGATACGGTGGGCACGCGCAATACCAACTGGCCCTCCTACCCGCCAAGCCGGGATCCGACCCGGGTGAACTGCTGGGATATTTCCAACAAGGGGATTTACTATCAGCAGGACGTTCACGTCGGGAACTGCACGCTTGAGAATGTCGAGATCAGCGGCTTTCTTGGCGAATGTCTCTATACCGGGGGCACGGGCGGAACAGCGCTGAATGTCTGCGAAATCCGCTTGCGAGACGTAATATGCCGCAACAGCAACGGGCAGGCGCTTAATCCCAATGGCCCCGCGCTGTTCGACGTGGATGGACTCTATGCGGAGAACTGCGGGTTCTCGATCGAAGGGGCATCGGGCCTGATCTATGGTCGCCTCGTCAACGCCTACTTCAAGGATTGCAATACCGGTACGCTGACGGGCGGCTGGGGCTACGACGGATCGCTGCGGAGCGACAATTCCCTGCCGTTGCTGTCCATTGACGCCACGTTCGAAAATTGCGGCGATCTGGCGATCGGTTCGTACATGACCGGCAACCTCAGGTTGATCGATACGCGGTTGGCGGTAACGCCACAGACCGCCGCCACGGTCGTGCAGGGGTGCAATCTCGAAATCGTCTCGATCTGTAACAAGGCCAATGTTACCGCGGCGATCCGCTTCTCCGGAACGACCCAGAACATCCGCAACAACCGCTTCAGGATCCTGTGCCAGAAGTCCAAGTATGCCGTAGACAACAGCAAGTTTTTCAATGCGTTGTGCACGCAGGCTGGTTCGATTGGCCCCAACAACTTTATCTATGCCGCTGGCGAGGTGGGTACGATCGGTTCGGTCAGCGCGGTGACTGACAACTACGTCGCGATCCTCGATGCGGGAATGGACCTGTCACCGGCGGGTGCGCCGGTGTTCTTCGACCCGACCGTGACCCCTTCGCCAGACATGGGTGCGGGCTGGGTGCGGGCCGGGACCTTCTCGACCGGCAACGGTGTCTTCACCGTCAACCTGCCGGCAACGACCATGTATCAGGAAGGCGCGGAAATCGTGGTCGAACATCGCGATTCCACCAAGACGGCCGCGTTCATCGAACTGGCGGACGGGGCAGGCAAGCGTGCGCTGCTCGGCTACAAGGATCGGGCGAAGTTCCGTTGCAACAGGTTGCTGGCCCGCTGGGACATGATCCTGGCCCCGGCGCCTCGTTCGGCTACGGCATCGGTTGCTCTCACCTCGACGGCGCTGGCGGCGGAAAGCGGACCCTACACCATTGCGCTTCCCGGCTGCCGCCCCTGGCACAAGGCGGAGGTGATACCGCCTTCGCTGATGACGGGCTTCGGGATCACGGCAGTGCGCGCGGAGACCGATCAGGTGAAGTTCTGGGTCAAGAACTATGACGGCGCGAACCCCGCGACGTTGGCGGCACTGACGTACACCGCGCGGTGTTCCGTCGCCGCCGTCTGAGGCGCAAAAACCAGACCGATCAGAGCGGGCGTCGCATCCCTGGGGTTGCGGCGCCCGTTTGCGTTTCAGCGTTCGAGATCGTGCAGCAGCGCAGCGATGTTTTCGCGGTAGCGGCTGAAGGCATAGTTGCGTGCCTCAGCCTGGGCATGTGTGCGGAAATGATTGAGTCGATCCCGATCCTCGATCACGGCCAGCATCGCGGCCAGCGTCTGTTCGGTATCTGGCCTTTGCAAGGCGATGCCGGTGTCGGGCGTCACACCGTTTCCGGCCTGCTCTGTCTGGATCAGGGCAAGGCCCGACGCGAGGCCCTCCAGCAGCGACAATGACGATCCCTCGAAATAGCTTGGGAAGATCATGACATGGTGCCGGGCCATGATCTCGGGAATGGCGGCGCGAGGCACCGTCGGGATATAAGTGACGCGATCGCGAAAGCGTGAGAACACCTGCTTGGTGATCTGCATCTGGCCCACCAGCGTCAATTGCGCCTGAGAGGGAGGCGATTGGGCGATGGCTTCAAGAACGTGGTGGATGCCCTTGCGCATGCCCACCTGGCCGACGAACAGGAAGCGCACTGGCTCTGCGGCACTGACCAACTGCGGTGGGGGCACGTTTTCGAACAGGGCGGCATCGAAACAATAGGGAAGCACCCGCAGTTTGTTTGCTACTCCGGGTACGGGAGACCACTTTTCGATCGTGGCAGCGCAAGCCTTGCTGCCGCACAAGATGACGTCGGCAGCGTCATATTCGGCATCGTCCCGGTCTATCACGAACTGATCCATCGCTTTGTATGCGTCGGGAAACCAGTCGGCATAGCGGTCAAACACTTCAGCCATTGCGTGGTTGAAGTAGCGCCAGTCTCCGATCGTGCGGTCAAGGATCGTTGTCCGGCCGATTGCTCGCGCAACCTGAAAGCTTTCCAGCGAGCTGGAATTGTATCCCCACAGTGCGAACGGCCGGTCTGAACGGATCTCCCTTTCAAGCAGCCGGGAAAAACGGCGATTGCCCATCCTGTCGAGCTGCACGGCGAGGCGCTCATGCCCGGCGCGGCTGGCCATGCGCTCCAGCCATTCGAACAGGCCGATGGTGCGCACGAAATCGGGGTCCAGTGCGCGATGTTCGAAGCGGCTGAATTCGCGATGGACTTTCGCGCGCAGCTTTGCCGGCAGATACTGCTCGATGCGGTAGGGGAAGCGGTCCGGATTGTAAAAAATGCTGGTGGCGTAAAAGTCCAGAGCTCTCAGATCCTGCAACGCGGTTGCCGTCTGCCAGCTGTGCTGGGTGCCAGGGTGAAAGACTGCGACCTTCATGCCGATGACCCCAATAAAATTTCGCAGCAGATGTGCGTCCATTTCTGTTGGAATGGGGAATGTCAATTGGCTACGTTGCAGTGCAGCGAATCTGGCGCCGCCGGCCGCAAAAGGAAATGCATTCGATGACACCCACGGAGCGTGAAAGCGCCCGCCTCCTCCGTGTCCTGTGGGTGTCGCATGGCTACGGCTATGGCGGCGATCTCATGTATTTTGGGGAGATATTCCGCACGTTTCGGGAACTGGTCCCCGAAATGGCCGTGGTCGTTGACCGGGACACGCCTTATCGCAACCCTTATGCGATAGCCTTGGTGCCCCTCATCAAGTTGTTCCGCAAGGCGCTGCGCCGGCGTGCGCCCGACGGGCAGGTCTATGATACGGAAATCGCCGTACCCGATCCCTTGATGCCGTTTCGGCTGGCGGCGGCGAGGGCGGACGTCCTGATCGCCATCGAGTTCACGCTGCCGGCGTTGATGGCAACGCTGGTTGCCACGCTTTCGCGCCGTAAACGACTGGTTTTGCTGGTCGAGTCGGATCCCGCAGCTCGGGGAGGTAGCGCGCATCCTCTGGTCCGGCGCATCAAGCGATGGGCGGTCCGGCGGGCCGATGCCATCCAGACCAACAATGTGCGTGGCCGGCGCTATCTGGTTGAAGACCTTCAGGCCGATCCCGCTCGGGTCACGGTGGCGCCCTATCTCACGTCATGTCCGCCGGGCGAGCCGGGGGCGCCGGAGCCCGACGGTCCGTTGCGCATCCTGTTCGCCAACAGCATTAACCAGCGCAAGGGCTTGCGCCAGTTTCTCGACGCGTTGGCGCTGCTCTCCCCCGAAACGCGGGCTGGGATCGCCCTCACCGTGGTCGGCGACGGGCCCGAGCGAGCCGAGCTTGAGGAGCGAGCTGGCCGGCTTGATCTGCAGGGCCGGCTGCACTTCGCCGGGCGCCGCGCATATGCGGAACTTGGCAGCTTTTATGGCGCGGCCGACGTGCTGGCCATTCCTTCGCTGGCCGATTACCGCTCTCTTGCCGGGTTTGAGGGGCTCGGATACGGACTGATCCTGCTTGCGTCCCGCTACGATGGTGCGACCGAGGAAACGGTGGTGGAGGGCGTGAACGGGTATGTCATTGACCCGTTCGATGCGGAAGGCATCGCGGCACGGATTGCGGCGCTGGTCGCGGATCGGCAGTTGGTGGCCCGGATGAGGCACGAAGCGCGCATGCTCTACGTCCGCAATTTCTCGCTCGAAGCTATCGCGGAAAACGTCGCGCAAACGTGCCTGCGGGCGGTTGCGCGCTAAGCGGCCTCGCCTTCGGCCCTGTATCGGCGATCCAACGACTGTATGGTCTCGCGGCCCAGCCGGATGGCCGGATCCTCGATGACGCGCTTGCTGATCCGGCCCACTGCATAGCTCGCGGCGATCGTGCCGAGCAGGGTCGCGGTGTAAAGCAGGTACGGCGGCAAGTGTGCGAGTTGTGGCCTCTGTATGATGAAATGCGTACCCCACCACGCGAACAGGAAGTGGAACACATACATCGAATAGGACACCTCGCCGATCCGTTCGATGCCGCCACGGGCATGGCGATAGCGCATCGCGAGTGGGACCAGCCCCAGAAATCCGATGCCGGCGATGCTGGGCATCAACGCCATGCCAGCGGTTCCCTCTGTCCGCAGCAGCCAGGCGCAGCACGCAAGGCTGCCGGCCAGCATGACGGCCGGGATCAGGCGCGCCTGGGCAAAGGGCTCTTTCAGCAGGAAAAAGCCAGACATTCCGATCAGGAAGACGGGCAACTGGTTGGGTAGCGAAAAATACAGGAAGCTGTTGTTGGCAAGTGCCGTGCCGGTCATCCTCGCCACGCCGATCTGCAAGGCCAGGTTCAAGGCGATGCCTGCCGCTGGCATGCCGAAGACGAAACCTCGTGGCCAGCGTTCGCAACCGCACAAATAGAAGCGTAGGAGCAGCGGGAATACGGCATAGAATGCCACTTCGGTTCCAATTGACCAGCCGCCGGGAACGATGTGATTCTGGGCGGCCGGCACGAAGCCGTGAACCAGCAGCACGTTGGCCAGAATGTTGGGCGCCGTGTACCAGGTGTCGGCCCCCACCTTGCCGAAAGCCGCCGCAGTCACGGCGATCGTCGTGTAAAGCCCGATGCCAAGCCAATAGAGCGGGGCAATCCTGAACAGGCGCCGGGTATAAAATTTGGCCGTGGCCCTGCGCTCTCCCTGCCTCGCCTCGGCCGATCCGCAGAGCGTCAGCGCCGAAGCGACGAAGAACAACTGAACGCCCAGTTGCCCCATTTCCGCCAGCGCGGAGACTTGGGAACCCGGAAAGTTCACCGAATGGTGCACGACGATCACGAGCAGGATGGCCATGCCCCGAAGCCAGTCCACGAACACCAATTTTGGTTGCGGTTTGTCCAACGCAGTCGGGGTGTCGTGCGCACCTGGATTTTTACGGTTCATGCCGGTGGATCTCTTGGGCGCGTCAGGGAACGGCGTGAAGTTTGAATGCCTTTCCCCTCGCTTGCAACCGTCGCTTGGAGTGATTTTTTCGATTGTGCGGTGCCGCATGAATGTCGTTGTGAGGGCGCAACCTTTCCTCTAGCGTTCAACGGCTTGCGGGTTGGGAGCAGGGTCCCCTGTCGGATCGCTACCTCCATGTCGAGGTGCAGGAGCGTTTATGTACGAAGTAATGCTCGTGATGTCAGTGCTTATATATATAGCGGTGGCTATCGCGTACCTGCGATCTCCGGTGGTTTCCGTCTTTCATCCTGCATCAATATACATGGTATTTCATGGATTTGTTTTCGTAGTTCGTCCCATTATTGTGTATATAATGGGATACCAATTTATCTATCAGATCTATATGTTTACGCCGTCTGAGATGGATCGCGTCGTCGCGCTGATGGCAACTTCTCTGGGCCTGATCGTTTTCATGGCCACATGCGTCCGAAGCGGCCATGTGCCGATGGTTTTCCGGGATAGTCCTACCCACCGAGTCGAGCGGCAGCTGATGCGAAAAGCATTGCCGATCATGCTGCTCATCTGTGTGCCAATCGGCGTCTATTCGCTGAAAATGGTCGTGGATGGCGCGGTTTCCGGTGAATCATCAATGATCACGGTCAATGGCGTGAAAATCAATACCACCAGCGTCGGCTATATGACCGATGCGATGCTGATACTCGTCCCGGTCTGTGGCCTGTTTGCCTGGTATCACCGCTTTCGCCTTTACGCATTTTTGCCTTTGGCGATTTTCTTCGTGGTAAAAGCATCGACCGGTGGGCGCGGTCCTGTCGTCGTGGCTGCCGCGGGGACGGCATACTTTTTCATGTACGACAAAAAAATCAAACTTCTGGATGCACGAATACTTGCTCTCGCTGCTTTTGTCGCAGTGGCGTTTACATATATCGGCCAGGACCGTGGCTATGCCTTGCGTCAGTTCCTTGGGTTCGGAAATTTTTCCGAAAATATGGAATCTGATGGGACCGAGAAGAATTTCATCGCTGGCATGGATTTCGCCAACATGGAATACTTGGAGTATATGGTCTACGTGGTTCCGCAAAGGTCCGGGACATATGACTATTTCCTCGCCAACCTTCAACTTCTGACAGAACCCGTGCCGCGCGCGTTGTGGCCCGGCAAGCCGGTTGGCGCACCGATCAAGACCATCAATCTGTTGGACTATGGCAACCCCATGGGCATTACGGCGTCGTTGCCGGGGGTTGGCTGGTTCGAACTCGGCTGGCTTGGCGTGGTGATCTGGTGTGGTCTGTGGGGCTGGGGGCTTGGCGCATTCTATCGCTGGTTCGCCGCAGGGCCGCAGGATGCCATCTCGGTTTCGCTCTATCTCGTCTCCCTGCCCATCCTTATCATCGCGTTCCGCGATGGCGCGTTGCTTACCGTTGTGCGGACCGGCGTGTTTTACGTGATTCCGGTTCTGGTGATGATGCTGGCGCGCCGGATTCTTCGCATTCCAACCTTCGCGCACGTGCGGCTGGCGCTGGCGCGGCAGGCAGGCGGCATGCAGCAACTGGCGGCGCGCGTAACAAAGCCCGCGCTGCGCGGACGGGCAAATCGCCTGCGTCTTATTGCTGCGATGCCGCAGCAGTCGCGTGGGGAATGAGCAAGCGATCGGGGGCACGGCCATGTTGCGAGGAATGCGGATCGGTTTGCTGACCGCTTCGGCCTCAAGGCTGGGCGGCGGCGTGTTCGAAGCGGTGGTTGCCCATGCAACCATGATCCGGCAACTGGGTGCGGTGCCTGTGGTCATCGCGCTGGAAGACGGATTTTCGAACGAGGATCGGACCCGGTTTGACGGTTCCGGCGCCGAGGTTGTTGTCTGCCGCGTCGCGGGGCCCCGTCAGATCGGCTATTCCCCCGGGATGCTGGCCGCGCTGGAGCAGGCAAGGCTGGATTGCCTGCATCTCCACGGCATCTGGATGTATCCGTCGCATGCTGGTGCGCGTTGGGCCCGAAAAACCGGGCAGCCGTATTTCATCAGCCCGCACGGCATGCTCGATCCCTGGATCGTATCGCGGGGGCGCTGGAAAAAGGCGCTTGCCCGCCTTGGCTACGAACGGGCAGGCTGGGCTCGGGCGACTGCGATGCACGCGCTCACCCGGCGCGAAGCGCGGGACATCGTTCGGGAGGTTGGCGAGGACAAGTCGCTTGTCATTCCGAACGCAGGCCCGGCCGCAGCGCTTGAGGCGCCTTTGCCGCCTGCCGATCGCCATGTCGTTTACATCGGGCGTATCCACGCCAAGAAGAATCTGATTGCGCTGGTCGCGGGATGGGCAGCGGCGGAGCGCCCGGCGCGCGCGCGGCTGACCATTGCAGGTTGGGGCGACGACGCCGACGTCGCTGCCCTGAAGCAGGCCATTGCGGCCGCCGATGGCAGCGTCGCGTTTGTCGGTCCGGTCTTCGGCCAGCAAAAACAGGCCTTGCTGGATGATGCCCGGTTTGTGGTTCTGACCTCGCACAGCGAAGGCCTGCCAATGGCGATCCTTGAAGCGTGGGCGGCAGGCAAGCCGACGCTGATGACGGCCGAATGCAACCTTGAGGAAGGCTTTGCCGCCGGCGCCGCGCTGGAATGCGGCTATGACCAGCCAGCGATCGCCCAGACCGTGCAGCAGGCGCTGGCAATGGACGACGCTGAGTGGCAGCGCATGTCGGCGGCGGCGCTGGCGCTCGCGCGCTCAAGCTTTTCCAGCGAGGTCGTGGCAAAGCAGTGGGGGCAGGCCTACGCGGCGGCAATCCACGGGGGCAGTCCACGGCAAGGGGATCGTGCATGAGCCTGCTTGATGCCCGGCAGACAAACCCGCTGGAAGGCGGGGCAAGCTTTTCCATCGGCAACCGCCTTTTGCGCGTGGTCTGGATGGCAAGCTGGATGGTTCTGGCACGGTTCACGCCTCCGCCGCTGCATGGCTGGCGCAGGCTGATCCTGCGGATGTTCGGCGCCCGGATTGGCGAAGGCGCCCGCATCCACGCCAGCGTATCGATCTGGTTGCCGGCCAATCTGGAGGTTGGCGATCATGCCTTGGTCGGACCGGGGGTCCGCCTTTACAATCAGGGGCGCATCGTGATCGGGGCGAAGGCCGTGATCTCGCAACGCGCTCACGTGTGCGCCAGCACGCACGACGTGAACGATCCTCATTTTCAACTGGTGCTGCGGCCGGTCACGATCGGGGCGCGGTGCTGGGTCGCGGCTGAAGCGTTCGTCGGCCCCGGGGTCACGATGGGGGACCGGTCCGTCCTCGCCGCGCGCGGCGCGCTTTTCCGTGCGACGGAGCCGGACGCTATCTATACCGGTAACCCCGCCGTTCTGCTGAAATATCGGGCCTTGCGGGACTGAACGGCCGCAATCGGCCTAGTTCAGCGCAGCTTCTTGATCTCGATCTGGCGCAGCACCAGGGTTTCCGGTCCCGGTGCCGCCCATATCGTCAAGAGCTGGTTTGCACACCCGTTGGACGTGACGTCCTGACCCTCGGCGGTAAGCCCCTTGGGAGGGGAGCCGTTGCGCTGTGGCGACTTGCCGCAGGAGAGTGTGGCGAACAGCCGGTTGGCGGCGGCAGAGGCGTCCGTCTTCAGCCGCACCCGATATTGACCGGGCTCAAGCGAAACGATTTGCGCCAGGATCGGCGTGGTGAAAGGTGACGTGTTCGATACCGATGCGGCAAGCTGTCCGTCGGACTGCACCTCAGTCTGTGCGCTGGAAGCGCCGGAATCGTAGGTTTTCCAATCGAACGGCGATCGCTTTTGCTCATCCAGAGCCTGAAACTTCGCATCGTAGATCAGTGTGTTGCCGGGAACCCGGGTGCAATGTGCGGTCCAAAGGGCTTGTGCGCTCCGCCGGCGCCCTTCGTCGACAAGGCCCGTGGTCAGGTCCTTCACACCTGAGCAGCCAAGCGTGATCCCGCGCCGTGCAAGTGTTTGCAGGATCAGGGCGCGCGTCTCCAGCGTTGCAACAGGCGCGTCCTTTGGCGGCACGGCATAGGTTGCCAGCCACGCAGGCCGTTCCACCAACCGCGTGACCAGCGCGGCCTGCCCTGCGGGGCTTCCTTCCAACGGTGCCAATAATGCGGGCGAATTGGGGTAGTCGGGATAAGCCCGCAGCACCGCATCTATGCGCTGGGCCGCGAGGGTATAATCGCCGGATTCAACGCCAACCTGATACCAGTAGAGCTGGGTCGGAATATCGCGCCAGCCCAACTGTCCTGAAAGTCGGAACGCGGCGTCCGCATCGTCCCACTTTCCGGCGGCCAATCTGGCGGTGGCGAGCAGCCCCACCGCGTTGCGATCCATCGGGGAAACTGCGACGGCCCTGGCGGCGGCATTCTCGACTTGGGCGTAATCCTTGTTGGCCGCCGCGCGGTTTGCCGCCGCAACGCGGGCCGCAGCGCTGAATGGAGCCGGCACCAGTCGCGCAAGGCCCGGCGTCTCCTCGCTCAGCCGATCGAGCCCATTGAAAAGGGTCGCCACGCCAATGACGCCGCCGAATGCTGCCAAGGCGACAAGCTTGCCAAGATTCAACGACGGTCTCCGATTATTGGCTGCGCAGCTTTCTACTCAGGCCTCATCCGACTTGTAGCGATAGTATTCATAGCCGTAGTAGGACGAATAGCGGTTGGCGCTCTTCTTGGGATCGAACTTCGTGAGGATGGCCCCGACCAGCTGGGGCTTCATCGCGCGCAGGCGACGAAGCGCGGCCTTCACCGCGCCGCGCTGACCGCTTTCCGCTTCGATCACGAACGCGACCCCGTCGACGATCGCGGACAGCACCGGCGCGTCGGCCAGACCAAGCACAGGCGGCGAGTCGACCACGACCGCGTCAAAGTTCTTGGCGAATTCCTCAAGGATAAGCGCCATCCGCGGCGAGGCGAGCAGTTCGCTCGGGCTGGGCGGATGCGGGCCGGCGGTGACCACGAACAGGTTTTCCTCGCCGGTCGGGTTGATGACCGAGGAGACATCCATTCCCGGCGACGTGAGCAAGGTCGACAACCCGGATTCGTTCGGCAGGCTGACCCGGTGATGGAGCGACGGACGGCGCATGTCGGCGTCCACCAGCAGCACTTTCTTGCCCACGCGCGAGAGCGCGCGTGCAGTGGCAAAGCTGGTCGTGGACTTGCCTTCGGACTGCTGGGACGAGGTGATCAGCAGAATGTGGGGCAAGCCTTCGGTGGTGGAGTACATCAGCGAGCCGCGCAGCGAGCTGTAGGCCTCGGACAGCGGCGACTTGGGGTCGGCAAGCTGGCTTGCGAGGTCGTCCTCCGTCTCCTTGGGAATGACGCCAAGCAGGGGCAGGTTGACCTTGGCCTCGACATCTTCAGGCATGCGGACCCGATCGTCGAGCTGGTCACGCAGGAACACAACGGCAAAAGCGAGTGCCATGCCGAGCACAGCGGCAATGCCGACGTTCTTCATGAGGTTGGGGGACGAAGGGCTGCCGGGCACCTGGGCGGTATCGATCACCGCGACGTTGCTCGACGAAATGCCGGCCGCCGCGTTCAGTTCGCGGAACCGCTGCAGCAGGCCGTCGTACAACTGTCGGTTGGTATCGGCTTCGCGCGCAAGGGTATTGTAGCGGACCGAGCGGTCCTGCTCCGTCATGGTTTCGCCCTGCAGCGAATTGACCTGTTCCCGCAGCCGTGCCTCGGTATCTCGGGCAGACTGGTAATCGCTGCGCACGCCGTTGCGAATGCCTTGAGCAACCGAACGCAACTGCGTGCTGATCGCGGCCAGCTGCGCTTCCAGCGCGCGAACGCTGGGGTGATCGGGCAGGTAGCGGGTCTTCTGCGCCTGCAACTGCGATTCCAGCGCGGCTTTCTGCGTGAGCAATTGCTGCACAGTGCCGTTACCGAGAACGGTTTGCGATTGCATCAGCGGTACAGAGTTTTCGGCCTGCCAGCGGCTCTCCGCCTCGGTCAGCGCGGCCTTGGCGCGATTGGCCGCTTCGTTGATCTGGCCCAGACTCGACAGGGTCACGCTGGCCGCGCCGGAATCGCTGCTGCTGCCTTCCCCGCTGCCTGAGCCGCTGCCGCTGGAGATGCGCGACCGGATCAGGCCGGCCTGGCGGGCATAGCTGTTGAGTTCGCGTTCGGAATTTTCCAGGCGGACGCGCGCTTCGTCCATCTGCTGCGAAACGAAGGCGCGCGCATAGGCAGAGCTGTCATAACGCCGCTGGAGGTTCGACTGGATGAATTCCTCGGCAAAGGCGTTGGCGATCTTGGCCGAATAAGCCGGGTCGGTTGAAGTGAAGGAAATCTGCGCGATCTTGGTTTCGCGCGGAAGATCCACGCTCATATTCCCACGGGCAAGGTCAATGGCCAGCTTGCGGCTCGCCTGGCCCGACATCTTTCCTTCGCCGAACTTGACATTCATCGCCGCAAAGAACCGGGTATCCGATCCGAGGTTCAACCGGCGCTCCACCCGTTCTGCAAGGGAGCGGCTGCGCAGAATCTCAAGCTGGGTGTTGAGAAAGCGATCCACATCGAATGTTTCGTCGCTGCTGACGCTGCTTTTGTCGCCCAGCTGGTCGCCAAGGATCTGGTCGCTTTGGGTGTTGATCTGCACGGATGTCGTCGCGGTGAAGCGCGGCGTCTGCAGCATGGTATACACCACGGCGATGGCAACGATGGCTGCAATGATCGTCGAGATCAAAAGCACGTTGCGGCGGATCAGGGTCAGGATGTGCCGGGTGGTGGCACTCAGGCCGTTGCCATCATAATAGCCGTCGATGCTGCTTCCCGCGTTGGGGAGGAGGTCGTCGTCCGGCTGATTGAGGAGGGTCGCCAAATTCTTCTTCCCGACTAGATGGGGCAAAAGGCGCGCGCGACCGCGCGCGCCGTTATTTTCAATAGCGTCTGAACACGCTGAGCAGCGGAACCGTCTGCAACAGATCGCGATACGCGCCGAGCACCCGCGAATAGCCCACGACGACAACGTCGTTCGGCAGCAGAACGGGGTCGTCTGCCTTGCCGGCACGGATCATCGCGATGTCAAAGCGCGCGCCCATGCGTTCGCCTTGCACGGTGCGGAAGATGAGAACCTCGTCCAACTTGGCGGTGAGCGTCGGGCTCTTGGCTTGTGCGATGGCACTCAGCAGCGTCGAACCGGGCGTGATCGGATAGACGCCGGGCTGCTTCACCTCGCCTTCCACCGAAACCATCTGCGCGACCGCTTCGGAAAGGGTGACCGAAACCTGCGGGTTGCGCAGATAGCGCGCGCCAAGCGCCGTCTGAATCTGCGCTTCAAGCTGGCGCGGCGAAAGACCGGCAGCGTGCACGGTGCCAAGAAGCGGGAGGCTGACGTTACCGCCGGGATCGACCAGCAACTGGTCCGCCGAAAGATCCGGCTCCTGAAATACGTTCACGCGAACCTTGTCGCCCGCCGCTAACGGGTAGTCGGTCCTGAAGTTGGATTGCGCCGCTTTGTCCAGCACCTGATAGGCGGCAGCATGGCGTGGCAGGCTGGACGCAACCGTCCTGATGCACCCACTGAGGCCCGCAGCAAGAACCATGCAGGTGAACGCTTTTTTCCGAAAGGAGTTCAAGTTTTACTTTCCTTCACTTTCCTGGTGCGCGCTGCTGGTCCGTCGCCACATCGCGTTCGGCCCGGGGCGGAACCACAAGGCCGGCCGCCATTCCCGCAAGGATCGCCAGCGACATACTGCGCATGGGATAATCGACGAGTGAATGCGCTGCAATGACGAAAAATGCTGCGAGCGCGAAAAGTTTGTGAGGACGCGGTAACGTTCCGTATTGTGAGGAGCGACGCAACATAAGTCCAACGCACCCAATAATCGCCACAATTACCAGCGGGCCGAAAATTCCGCTCTCCAGCAACAGTTCCAGATAGTCATTGTGCGCGCGCGAAGGGAGAGTAACGTCCAGAACCTCCAAACGTTCCACGGGCGTCATCAATTGCGTAAATGTTCCCATCCCGCCGCCGAATGGCCAGTACTGCCCGATCGCGAAGATGGTGTCCGTCCACAGCTCGGACCGGAAGTCGCGGTCCGTTGCAAAGCGTAGCGCCACGCGCCCGAGCACCGCGTTATCGCGCAGCATCCATGCCGTGCCGATCGCCAGGAATGCCACCGCGACCACCGCGATCATCGTTCGCCGCGCCGCCAGCCCCTTGGGCGGCAACGTGAACAGCGCAAGCACGACCGCCGCCGGAACGAGCAGGATGCCGGCGCGCGAACCGGTCAGGATCGCGCCCGCCAGCAG
This sequence comes from Pseudomonadota bacterium, assembly GCA_039804665.1. Lineage (GTDB taxonomy): Bacteria > Pseudomonadota > Alphaproteobacteria > Sphingomonadales > Sphingomonadaceae > Novosphingobium. The sequence continues at coordinate 26,281 of JBDLVU010000015.1, forward strand.
GACGAGGGCGGCCGCAGCATAGGCGAGGGCGAGCGCCTGCTTTCGCGCGCGCGGCTGCGGGCGTGCGTAATGGGCGGCAAGCGCGAGCAGGCCGATCAGCAGTAAATCGACCTCGGCATTCTTGTTTGCCTGAAAGCCGATCACAAAACCCTGATGGACATAATCGTAGAAGGTCGGCGTCCTGCCCGAAGGCGCGGCAAGTTGCAGTGTGCCGAGAACGACCGAGGCCAGCGCCATGCCTGCAACCGCCAGCAGCAAGCGGTCCTTTGCCGGCTCGTCCAGCGACGCCACGAACCACATCATGATCAGGCCGGGTATCATGGCCAGCAGTACGGCGAGCGTCAGCGCCGGGGCGACCGTCCACGGCATCCAGGCGTTTTCGCGTCCGATCAGCGTGAGCGAGGCGATCTCTACCTCACGCCCCGGCAGCATGTGCCACAGCTGCGGCGGCAACGGCACCAGTTGCGCCGCCGGCACAGCCAGGACCAGCAGGCCCAGCGTCGTGACCCACCCGGAAGGGTTGCGGGGCGCGACCCCGGGGGCAAATGCCCAAGCCGCCACCAGCGCAAGCGCAACGAGTTGCAGCATAACTTCGGTAAGCGGATTCGAGGTTCCGCCGCCGCCCAGCACAATCCCTGCAATCAAAAGCAGAATCGTGATGCCGACCCGCCATTCGCGCCCGGCTTCAATCGAGGTGCGCCGTCGGCTGTTGGTCTGGCGCAATACGTGGAAAAAGGACGGAGGGGCCAGCTTCTTCATGCACGGAGCCTATCGCAAGCCAGAGAAATTGCGAACATAACTTTCCTGTCCGGGCCGCGGTGATGGTCTGTTCGAAAAGACCAGCAGGTGTGCCCGGCCATAAAAAACCCGCTGGCAAGCCAGCGGGTTTCCAATTCGTCCATTGCCGGGAAGCCCGAAGCCTCAGACGCCCGGCGAATCGGGCTTGTTGTTGTTGACGGCTTCATAAAAGCCCCAGCCTGCAAGGCCCGCGCCAACGAACAGCAGTCCGAGACCGGCTCCCTGAACGTTGCTGGCTTCGCCAAGCGAGGGTGCCGATGTGCGCGACAGCTTCTTGACCTTGGCGGCGGAGGGCAGGCTGGCGCCCGCACGCGTGGAAGCCGCCTGGGCAGCACCCGAAACGGTCAGGCCCATCGCGGCAACAGCGACGATGGCAGTCTTAATGAGTTTCATGGCTTGAACTCCAGAATTCGGCGTACGCATAAGTACTTATGCGAAAGTCCATTTTGGCTCAACCATTATGTTGCGTTGCATGAAGAAAGGTGGCGCGACGCCATATGGTGGCTAGCGGCCCACACCTGCTGTTTTTCACAGGCATTAAATACATGATGAACTTGGAAAAATCGCAGATTTTCGCGCTTCTTGATCTCTTGCGTCGATCGCGATCGCGGGGGCTGGCGGCTATATCTGTCGCCTGATGCACGCAGTTGCAGCGTAAAGTGTCGCTGCCTTGCGGCAGGCCGTTGGCCCTGCCCTGCGGTAGCGGGGTTGCAAGGCTGTCAAAATGCCTTGTCGTGCATCAGAACGGTTATCGTGGCCGCTATGATTCGCAGATCGCGCATGATGGTCCAGCCGTCGAGGTATTCCAGATCCGCCTGCAGCCGATTCGCCAGGTCCTCTTCTGAATCGGTCGCACCGCGCAGCCCGCGGATCTGTGCCAGCCCGGTCAGGCCCGGTTTCAGAGAGTGGCGCAGCAGATAACGCGGGTCCACTTCCCAGAACAGTTTCTGCCCCGCCAGCGAACCGATGGCGTGCGGACGTGGTCCGACAATGCTCATGTCGCCACGCACCACGTTCAGCAACTGCGGCAGCTCGTCGATGCTGGTCCGGCGGATAAAACGTCCGATTCGGGTGATTCGGTCGTCGGACCGGGATGCGGAGCGGGCGCCCGTCAGGTCCAGCTTTTCCACCCGCATCGAACGGAACTTGTAGATCCAGAAGAGGCGGTTGTTGCGGCCCTGCCGTTGCTGCATGAAAAATGCCGGGCCACCGTCCTCGAGACGGATCAGAAGCCCGACGAGCAGTAGCATCGGCGCCAGAAAAATCAGCGCGGCACCGGCCAGCGCGACGTCCATGACCCGCTTCGTCATGCGGCCGCGCAGGCCCAGCGGCCCCGTGGAAACTACCAGGGCGCCGAAGCCCTGTCCGCGCCGTGCGCCCAGCACGCCCAGTTTGGTAACCTCATGGTCGATGATTTCGCCGCTGACGTTCGATCCCTTGAAAACGAACGCCCAATCAAGCCGCCGTTCGGGGGGGCAACTGACCATGACGCGATCCATGTTGGCCATGAACATGCCCAGGCGGTCCAGCATGTGTGGATCGTCGCGGTTGGGCTTCAGTCGGTGTTCGCGCGTGTCGATGTGCCATGCGTGGGGAACGCGGACGGCCATGCCGCCATCGTCGAGTACCAGCACGTTCTGGGCCGTAGGGCCGACATGCATGCGGATCAGCGGTTGCAGTGCGGCGCGCGCCCAAAGAAGCGCCAGGGCGCTCAGCGCCACGCCGGACGCGGTTGAAAAACGCGAAAACTCGGCGCTCGACTTGGTGAAGAATGCGATGAACAGCGTCAGCATGAAGGCGCCGCCCAACGCCAGCAGCGCGCGTCTTTGTCCAAAGCGGTGGGATGTCAGCGTGGCCAGTGAATAGGCCTGAAGACTGAGCCCCGTGGTCAGGTAAAGCGGAAGAAGGCCGATCCAGATGTGTTCGGCCGACCCCGAAGCGAGTTCGCCGAAGTAGATGTAGTCCGCAAAAAGAAAGCTGGCCGTCATCACGACCACATCCACGACGACGAGCGCGAGATAGCATTGCAGCCGGCGCCGTTCGAGCGACGGCGCGAGCGGCAATGTCAGGCGCCGGACATTCGCGGCAGATGACTGCGCTCCGGATTTGCCTGCTATGTCGTGCTCAAGCGTTGTCATTCGCTATGCTGCCGCTGACCATTTCCATGATGGCGAATCTAAAGGTCGATCTGTGCTGCACCCAATCCGCGCACACTTTGCTCCGTTTTCGATCTTTGCTGCGGCGCAATACGTATAGGATTCGTTTGGTAACGCAAGCGGTGGCGTACCGGGCAGGCGCAAGCCGGCTTCTTCTTGCCGCAATCGTCGCGCATGTCAGCGCGCTGCCGCGCGCGCGATTTCCGCCAACCCCTGGCCCAGCGCCAGTTCGCCGTTACGGTTATCCGCCAGCAGCGTCCGGTGCAGTTCGAACAGGCGTTCGATCAGCCGGGCCAGCTTGCGTCCACGCCAGCGGCGCAATTGCTGCGCAAGATCGGCCTTGTCGCGGAAGAACACGCGGCGGGCCTGCATTTCCCCCTCCAGAAAGCCGTTCACGTCGCCGCGCGGTCCCATGCGCCCCGCCAACTGCCCCAGTTGCGCCGCGCGCCGTTCGAACGCCAGCAGCAGGCCCACGGGGTTGAGTTCCATCTCCACCATGCGCGCCAGTTCGCTGCCCAGCCGCCGCGTATCGCCCCCCAGCACCGCGTTGACCAGCGGCATGAAGCTGTCGTCCTCGTTGGTCGTGCCCACCGCGTCCAGCGCGGCCGCTTCGGCGGTACGCGGCGCTTGCGGGCTGGCATCAAGGTACAGCGCCAGCTTCTCGATTTCGCTGCGGGCCATGCGCGTATCCAGCGCGGCAGAGCGTGCGATGCGTTCGCCCAGATCACCCGTCAGTCGCACGCCCACGGCATCGCCCATTTGGCGCACTGCCTCCGTCACCGAACGCAGGTCGGGCGGGTGGAACATCGTCACCAGCGCGTCGGGCCGGTCCGCCAGCAGCTTGGCAATGCGCGATTTGTCGGTGGCCGAGGTCGCCACGATCAGCACCGGCCAGCCTTCCACGTCACTGGAAACCAGCGTTTCCACGGCGTCATGGGCTTCGTCACCGCTGGTGCGCACGTGGATCACGCGTTTGTCGCCGAACAGCGAAACCGATCGCGCCTCGTCGGCCAGACGCACCGGATCGCGCCGCAAATCGGCGCCCGATAGCTCGACCTTTTCCGCCCCCGGGAATTCGGCGGAAATCTTGTCAGCAGCGTCCGATGCGCCGGCTTCGTCAGGCCCGCAAAAATAGAACACGCGCGCCTCGCGCACCGCGCGTGGCACCATGCCGGCAAACGTCTTTTGCGTGGCCTTCACCGGCGGCGGACCGGCATCACTGCAGGTCGCGCAGCCGCGTGGCGACTCGCGTCACGATCTTGTCGGAGATATCGCGCGAGATGTTCTCCAGCGCGGTTTGTTCGGCGGCGATCACCGCATATTCGCTCGAAACGATGTCGATGCCTGCATCGGCGCTGGCGGTGGCATCCAGCACGATCTTGCCAGAGCCGAGATCAACCAGCTGGTAACGCGCACGCAGCGTGCGCCGCTCCCGCGTCACGGCGTCATTCGAAACAAGGCCAAGTCCCTGAAGCCGTTCGTCCAGCCGCACGTCGAGACGGTATCGCGGCGTTGTCGAGCCGGTGCCCGACGCCAGCCGGTCGGCCAGCGCATTGCGCACCAGCCACCCGGCCTTGCCTTCGATCGGTGCGACTTCCACGGCGCGCGCGGCGCGGGCAACCGTGCCCTTGCCGCCGCCGGCATACATCGGCTGCAGGCCGCAACCGGCCAGCAGGGCCAACGGCCCCAGCGCGAGGATGATCGCCTTACGCAACAAGGTTCACCAGTCGATCCGGCACCACGATCACCTTCTTCACGTCTGCCCCGTCCAGCGCACGCTGCACCTTGTCTGAGGCGAGGGCAAGCCGTTCCAGCTCTTCCCTCGGCGTGCCCTTGGCCACGGTCAGCGTGTCACGCAGCTTGCCCTTCACCTGCACCGCCACGGTCACTTCGTCGTCCACGAGCAGCGCGGAGTCCACTTCGGGCCACGCGGCATCGGCCACCAGCCCGCTGGTCATCGCCGCGTGCGCCTCTTCGGCCAAATGCGGCATCATCGGCGCCACCAGCAGCAGCAGGCTGCGGATCGCGGCCGAACGGCTGCCCGAAGGCGCGGCCTTTTCCACCGCGCCGGTCAGTTCGTAAATGCGCGCCACGCCCTTGTTGAAGCCCAGCGCCTCGATGTCCTGCGCCACGGCGTGCACAGTCTGGTGCGTCTTGCGGTCCAGCGCCTTGTCCTCACCGGTGGCTGCCGCATCATATTGCGCGAACAGGCGCCACAACCGCTGCACGAACCGGGCGCAGCCCTCGATCCCGGCTTCCGACCATGGCAGGTCGCGCTCGGGCGGGCTGTCGGACAGCATGAACCAGCGGATCGCGTCCGCGCCGTACTTTGCCACGATCTCGTCCGGGTCCACCACGTTCTTCTTGGACTTGGACATCTTGATCACGCGGCCGACCTCGACCGGCTGGCCGTCGGCGTGCAGCGTGGCGCCTTCGCCCGTGCGCTCCACTTCGCCGGGGCTGAAGAAGATCGGCTGGCCGTTGTCCGGATTGCGGCGTTCATAGGTTTCGTGCGTGACCATGCCCTGCGTGAACAGGCTGCCGAATGGCTCGGTCACTTCTATCTTGCCGATGCGCGCAAGGGCGCGCGTCCAGAACCGGGCATAGAGCAGGTGCAGGATCGCGTGTTCGATCCCGCCGATGTACTGTTCCACCGGCAGCCAGCGCTTGATCTCTTCGGGATCGAACGGCCGGTCTTCGGGCTGGCTGGCAAAGCGCAGGAAGTACCACGAACTGTCCACGAACGTGTCCAGCGTGTCCGTCTCGCGCCGCGCAGCATGGCCGCACTGCGGGCAATCGACATGCTTCCATGTGGGGTGGCGATCCAGCGGGTTGCCCGGCACGGAGAAGTCCACATCCTCGGGCAGGGTAACCGGCAGGTGCTTCTTGGGCACCGGCACCACGCCGCACACTTCGCAATGGATGAACGGGATCGGCGTGCCCCAGTACCGCTGGCGGCTCACGCCCCAGTCGCGCAGGCGCCACACTGTCTTGCCTTCGCCCCAGCCTTCGCCCTCGGCGCGGGCGATCACGGCGGCCTTGGCATCGGCCACGGCCATGCCGTTCAGGAACCCGGAGTTGACGAGAAACCCGTCGCCCGCCTCGGCCTCGGCGCCGAACGGCTTGTCGGCATCGTCCGCGCTGGTGGCCACCACGCGCAGGATCGGCAGGCCATACTTGGTCGCAAAGTCGAAGTCGCGCTGGTCATGCCCGGGCACTGCCATGATCGCGCCGGTGCCGTAATCCATTAGCACGAAGTTCGCGATGTAGACGGGCAGGTCCGCGCCGGTGAAGGGATGCTTCGCGGTAATCCCGGTGTCAAAGCCCAGCTTCTCCGCCGTCTCCAGCTCGGCCGCGGTCGTCCCGCCCTGCTTGCACAGTGCGATGAAGTCTTGCGCCTCTTGCGAGGTTGCCGCCACGCCTTGCGCCACCGGGTGATCGGCGGCCACGGCCACGAAGCTTGCGCCAAAGATCGTGTCGGGGCGGGTGGTGTAGACCTCCAGCTTTTCGCCGGTGGAAAGCGTGAAGGCGAATTGCAGGCCCTGGCTCTTGCCGATCCAGTTCTCCTGCATTGTGCGGACCTTTTCGGGCCACTTGTCGAGCGTGGAAAGGCCTTCGAGCAGTTCGTCGGCAAAGTCGGTGATCTTCAGGAACCACTGGGAAAGCTTGCGCTTTTCCACCAGCGCACCCGAACGCCAGCCGCGTCCGTCGATCACCTGTTCGTTGGCCAGAACGGTCATGTCGACCGGGTCCCAGTTCACCGCCGATTCCTTGCGATAGACAAGGCCGGCGGCATAAAGGTCCACGAACAGCGCCTGTTCGTGGCCATAGTATTCCGGCTCACACGTGGCGATCTCGCGGCTCCAGTCGAGCGCGAAGCCAAGGCGCTTCAGCTGCGCCTTCATGTTGGCGATGTTGTCGCGGGTCCAGCCGCCGGGGTGCACGCCCTTTTCCATCGCGGCGTTTTCCGCCGGCATGCCAAAGGCGTCCCAGCCCATCGGGTGCAGCACTTCGAACCCGCGCATCCGCTTGTAGCGCGCAAGCACGTCGCCCATCGTGTAGTTGCGCACGTGGCCGATGTGGATGCGCCCCGATGGATAGGGGAACATCTCCAGCACGTAGCTGCGGGGCTTGGTCGACGAATCGTCGGCCCGGAAGGACTGATGTTCGTCCCACACCTGCTGCCAGCGGGTGTCGGAAACGGACGGATCAAAACGCTCTGCGGTCATGCGCGCCCCTCTACGAAGCGGCGCGCATGTGCGCAAGGATCAGAGCGCGTTCAGCCCTTAATGGTCTGGCGGCGCAGGTCGCGCGCCTTGGTCAGGATGATGTCTTCCAGTTTCTGCACCGTGGCGGCCTGAACCGGGGCGTCCACCCAGCCCGAACCCTGCGCCACCTGACGGCTGGCGGCCACGCGAAGCGCATCGGCGCGCAGGTCCTGGTCCAGGATCGACACGGTCACCTTCACGCGCTCGCCCGGATTCTTGGGGTTGGCGTACCAGTCGGTCACGATCACGCCGCCGTTCGAATCAGTCTGCAGCAGCGGCATGAACGAAAGCGTTTCCAGGCTGGCGCGCCACAGATAGGCGTTGACGCCGATCGTGGTCACCTTGCTGGCGGCGAGGTCGGCCTTGGGGCGTTCGTGATGGCGGCCGCACGCGGTGGCCAGCAGGGCGAGCGCGCCGATGGCAAGGCCGCGGGTCACAAATGCACTGGTCCGGCGGCGGTCGTTGGCGCTTGTCGTCACTGCAATCCTGTCCTTGCTTGCGCTTCGTGCCGGGAAACCCGCCACATTTCGCAGATCATGCCGCGCATGTCGGCGCGGCCTTGGTTCAGCCTCTATCACCCGCGTGCGCCGGGCCGCAAGCGGGTTGAAACACCGCGCCTTGTGCAGCACCACGCGGTGAACATCCGCTGAATGCCCCGCCGTGTGGATAATGGGCAACAGATTCCGCTGAAGTGCCTGAAACTTTTGGGGCTACTGGAAATTCGGTTGGCGAAGTCGTATGTCCGCCTGACAGAAAAGGCTGTTGTTGGAATCGGTTGGTTCGGCTTCAGTGATGCAACGGTTTGGGGAAGAACGGATCTGATCATGGGTGGGCATCGGCACATCAAGCGGAAAAGCGGCGATTTGCGCCAGTTTCTGCGCGTGCCCGCGCTGGCCCTCGGTCTTGCCGGCTTCGGTCTCGTTGTCGCTCCCACGGTCAGCAGCGCGGTAACCGGGCATTTCGAATCGGCGCCGGTCAGCCTTGCTGCGCGCGGGGGCATCGGTTCCTTCACCCCCGCTTCGGTCGATCCGCGCCTTGCGCAACTCGCCGTGCCCACGCTTGCCCATGGCAAGGTCTTTCGCTTCACCCCTGCCGGCGCTGAAAATCGCCCGGATCGCGCGGTGACGGTGGCGGTCCGCGTCAACGGCGAAATGGGCATGCGCGCGGTTTCGATGCGCAACGGGTTCGTGCTTCCCGTCACCACGCAGGCGCCGGGCGTCGCACCGGTGCGGATTGCCCCGATGGTCTACAATCTGGGCCTGTCGCGCGGGTATCAGAATTTCGCCAGCACCGCGCCGATCCTGCCGCGCGAAATGCGCTTCGAATCGCCCGATCTGCATGGCTACAGCCTGGCGTCGCCGGCGGCCTCGGCCCCCAGCCGCCTCGCCCCGCGTATCGAGGTGGATGACAAGGATCGCGCCGGTCGCGCGCCGCGCACGCTCGAAGGGCAGGGCGATTACCAGCTCGACCTCGGCGGCAGCTATCGCCTGACGCGCAACCTCAACGTCACCGCCGGCGTGCGCTATTCGCCTGAGCGTGATCGCCTGCGTCCGTTGACCGATGGCAAGCAGGACAGCCAGGCCGTCTACATCGGAACCCAGTTCCGCTTCTGACGTTACGGAAAGCCGGGTTGCCGGCTTTCCCGCATCCTGCCTCAATCTCTTAAAGCGTTTGCGCCACACCGCGTTCGTATTCATGCGCGGCGGGCCCGCGAACCGCTTGTCGCATCACCGTCATGGTCCTAGCGTAGCCGCGAGAGGGTCCAGATGGGAGTAAATGCATGACGCGTGTTGCGATCGTTACCGGGGGCACCCGGGGTATCGGTGAAGCCATCTCGCTGGCCCTCCAGGCGCAGGGCCGTACTGTTGTTGCGAACTATGCCGGCAACGAGGAAAAGGCCCGTGCCTTTACCGAGCGGACCGGAATCCAGGCCCGGCGTTTCGACGTGGGCGATCACGAAGCCACGATCGAAGCGTGCGCACGCATTGCCGCCGAAGTCGGCCCGGTCGATATCGTGGTCAACAATGCGGGCATCACGCGCGACGGCGTGTTGCACAAGATGAGCTTTGACGACTGGAACGAGGTGATGCGCATCAACCTCGGCGGGTGTTTCAACATGGCCAAGGCCACGTTCCCGGGCATGCGCGATCGCGGCTGGGGCCGTATCGTCAACATCGGTTCGATCAACGGGCAGGCCGGCCAGTACGGCCAGGTGAACTACGCGGCGGCTAAATCCGGCATCCACGGCTTCACCAAGGCGCTGGCGCAAGAAGGCGCCAAGTACGGCGTCACCGTCAACGCGATTGCGCCGGGCTATATCGACACCGACATGGTGGCGGCCGTGCCCGCGCCGGTGCTGGAAAAGATCGTTGCCAAGATTCCGGTCGGCCGTCTTGGCCATGCCGATGAAATCGCGCGCGGCGTGGCTTTCCTGACCTCGGAAGATGGTGCCTTCGTCACCGGCTCGACGATGAGCATCAACGGCGGCCAGCACATGTACTAAGACGTGGTGAGGCGAATAGCGCAGCCTTTCAAGGAAGGGCGCGCTATTCGCGCACTGCGCTGCCAGCCATGACCACGCCCTATCACCCTCCGGTCAAGCGTTCGGTCGAGATCGCGGGGCACAAGACCTCGATCAGCCTCGAACCCCTGTTCTGGGACTGGCTGCGTCGCGCGGCGGAAGACGAGTGCGTGCCGATCAACGCGCTGGTTGCGCGGATCGATGCCGAACGGATCGCGGCGGAAACCCCGCCGGGCCTTGCCGGCGCGATCCGCCTGTGGCTTGCCTCACGCGCCGTGCACGGCGGATAGCGCCAGTCCCGCCAGCGCGCACAGCGCCAGCGTTTCGATGATCCCGCGCCGCCAGCGAAACAGCATCAGCGCCGCCAGCACCGCGATTCCGCCAGCGCGCCAGTCCAGGCTGGCCAGCATCGGCAGGCCGCCCGGCGGAACGGTGCGAAACAGCACGTGCAGCGCAAACCACAGCGCCAGATTGGCGATCACCCCCACCACGGCGGCCGTGATCGCGGCCAGCGCGCCTTGCAGCCGCTCGGCATACTCCAGCCGCTCCATCCACGGCGCGCACGCAAAAATCCACAGGAAGCAGGGTGCAAACGTCACCCAGGTGGTCAGGCCTGCGCCCAGCAGTCCCGCCGCCAGCGGCGAAAGCGTGCCCGGATGGCGCCACGCGGCAAGGAAGCCCACGAACTGCGTGACCATGATCAACGGCCCCGGCGTCGTTTCGGCAAGCCCGAGCCCGTCCGCCATCTCGCCCGCGCCCAGCCAGCCGTACCCGCTCACCGCCTGCTGTGCCATGTAGGCCAGCACCGCATAGGCCCCGCCAAAGGTTACAACCGCCAGCCGCGAAAAGAACAGGCCCACCTGCCACAGCACGTGGCCGGGCCCGAGCAGCGCGAACACCAGCGCCAGCGGCGCCAGCCAGATGACGCCCCACACCGCGATCGTCTTCAGCGTGCCGGCCATCAGCGTCCGCGCCGGGGGGCGCTCCGCCACCGCAGCAGGAACATGATGCGCGCCCAGCCATTCCGGCCGCACTCGCGCGGCCGCCGCACCGATGACGCCGGCGGTCAGGATGACCAGCGGAAACGGCGCCTTCAGCACGGTCAACGCCAGCGCGGCCGCCAGCGCCAGTGCCCATTTGAACCGCGTGCCCAGTGCCCGCTTCGCCACGCGTTGCAGCGCTTGCGCCACCACTGCCAGCACCGCGGCCTTGATCCCCAGGAACAGCGCGGCAAACCAGCCGAGCCCCGCCGCGCTGACATACAGCAGCGACAGCGCCAGCATCACCAGCGCGCCGGGGATCACGAACAGCAGCCCCGCCACCAGCCCGCCGCGCAGGCCGAACAGCCGCCATCCGATCCATGTGGCCAATTGCTGCGCCTCCGGCCCCGGCAACAGGTGGCACAGGTTCAACGCGCGCAGGAACGCGCCCTGGTCTATCCAGCGGCGTTCGTCGACGATGTCATGCTGCATCAGCGCGATCTGCCCGGCCGGCCCTCCGAACGAAAGGCAGCCGATCCGGGCAAAGGCTGTGAAAAATTCCGCAAAGGTGGGACCTTGCGGCGGCAATCTATCGCGGGCGTGCATCAGCGCTCCTTCGGAACCGGGCGGCTCCGTGACAAGAAACGCAACGCTTGGGCCACGCTGGCCTGACCGGGAGGTTGCTTCGGCCCCGGTTCTTCAAAAAGTCCTCAATCGCCGCCGACGCGCTCGATATCCGCGCCGACCAGCGCCAGCTTTTCTTCCAGCCGTTCGTATCCCCGGTCAAGGTGATAGAGCCGGTGGACCTGCGTCTCGCCTTCAGCGGCAAGCCCGGCGATCACAAGGCTCATCGACGCGCGAAGGTCGGTTGCCATCACTTCGGCGCCGTGCAGCTTGTCCACGCCGTGCACGACGGCGGTCCGGCCCTTCGTCTCGATCCGCGCGCCCATGCGGTTCAGCTCGGGCACGTGCATGTAGCGGTTTTCGAAGATCGTCTCGGTCAGCACCGACGATCCCTGCGCCAGGCACAGCATGGCCATCAGCTGTGCCTGCATGTCGGTGGCAAAGCCCGGATAGGGCGCGGTGGACAGCGTCACCGGGCGCAGCGGGCCTTCGGCGGCCACGCGGAGGCCGTTCTTCACCGGCTCCACCGTCACGCCCGCATCGCGCAGCGCCTGCACGGTGGCTTCCATTTCCTCAATCCGCGCGCCGGCCAGCGTCACGTCGCCACCGGTGATTGCGGCAGCGCAGGCATAGGAGCCGGCCTCGATGCGATCCGGCATCACGGCATAGGTCGCGCCATGCAGGCGGTCCACGCCGTGGATCGTCAGGTCAGAGGTGCCGATGCCTTCGATTTGCGCGCCCATCGCCACCAGCAGATTGCACAGGTCCAC
>JBDLVU010000016.1:0-37205 GCA_039804665.1 Pseudomonadota bacterium
CGCATATTTGCCCTAAAATAACGGGATGAGTGCCGGATTCGCATTGTGATTCGCCCGGTGCTTCGAAAAAACACATGGGAGAACGATGGTGCTGCACAGGCCGGACCCGTCTGATTTACGCGCCGCCGGGTGTCGGCGATGACCGCGCGCACCACCGCTGCGGCGGATTCGCGCGGGCCGGCGATGATCCTGCGCGGTTTCCTTTGCCAGAACATCGCGGTCGGGCTGGCGTTCGGGTCTTTTGGCGTGGCGCTGCTGCCGTTGCAGGAAAAGTTTGGCGTGGGTCGCGGGCTCGCCAGCCTTGGCATCGCGCTGGCGGTGATGACGATGGGGCTCGCGTCCCCGCTGCTGGCGCCGGTGATGGCGCGCATCGGCATGCGCGCCACGATGATCGGGGGCATCGCGATCTCGGCCTTGGGCTACGTCATGCTTGCGCTTGCACCCAATATCGCGGTGGTGATGCTGGCCTATGCCGGCCCGATCGGGCTGGGACTGGTCGGTTTCGGACCATTGCCGTCCACCGTACTGGCAGGCAACTGGTATCGCGCCAATCCCGGTCCCGCGGTCGGGCTGGTGAACATTCCGCTGTTGATGGTGCTGGTGCCGTTGGCCACGGTGCCGCTGATCCGGGAAGTGGGCCTCACCGGCCTTTATCTGGTCTTCGCGGCGCTGCACGTTGCCTTGCTGCCGCTGGCGTGGGGGATCGTGGCGTCACCCGACGGATCGGGCGCGGCGCAGGCGTCGTTTTCGCTCCATGCAGCGCCCGCGCGTGACGGCGCGCCCGCTTCCGCCGCAACGCCGCCACCGTCCGCGTGGACCATCCTTGCGCTGCCGCTGTTCTGGTGCGCCGCGCTGGGATCGGGCGTGCTTCATGCCGTCGGCATCATCGCGTCGTCGCACCTCGTCGCCTTCGGGATCGAGCGCGGCATCGCGGCGGAGCAAGCGGCCTCGCTGATTTCGGTCATGGGCGTGGCCAGCATCGTCGGTGCGTTCGGGTCCGGCCTGCTCTGTGCCCGGATTGGCGGCGGCAGGGCGCTGGTGCTGATCGCGGCAGGAACCGCGGCCGGGTGGATGATGCTTTCGGCCACGCACGCGCTGGCATCGATGGCGGCGGTGACGCTGCTGATCGGCGCGGGCGGATCGGCCGTGTTCCCTGCCATGAGCGTGCTGGTGGGGGAAAAGTTCGGCGCAAACGCGGTTCCGCGCGTGCTGGGCCTGTTCGGGCTGGCCACGCTGCCGCTGAACTTTGGCCTGCCCCCGCTCGCGGGCGTGCTGCACGACAGGGCGGGCGGCTATGAACCGGTGGTGTTGACCATCGTCGGCTGCTGTGCGGGCGTCGCGCTGCTTTATGCTTCGATTTCACGCTGGCCGGCGCGACCGCTGGCGTCGGCGGCCTGACCGTTCACACAGGATAGCAGAAGGAATACGTTTCGATGGGTAGCAGACTTGCAGGCAAAGTGGCGATCATCACCGGTGGCGCGCGCGGCATGGGCGCGGCAACCAGCCGCCTGTTCGTGGCCGAAGGCGCCAAGGTTGCCATTGCCGACATGCTGGATGCCGAAGGCACGACACTGGCCGCTGAACTCGGCCCGAACGCGCGTTTCTGGAAGCACGACGTGACCAGCGAGGCCGCATGGGCAACGCTGGTGGCCGAAGTTGAACAGGCGTTCGGCGGCGTGGACGTGCTGGTCAACAACGCCGGCATCATCATTTTCAAGAGCCTGCTCGACACCAGCGCCGATGAATACAAGCGCGTGCTCGACGTGAACCTTGTCGGCGAATTCCTGGGCATCAAGGCGGTGGCCCCGGGCATGATCGCGCGCGGCAAGGGCTCGATCGTCAACATCTCGTCGGTGGACGGGATGAAGGGCGCGAACTGTCTGGCCGCCTATGCCTCGTCAAAGTGGGGCGTGCGCGGGCTGACCAAGGTCGCCGCAATGGAACTGGGCCACAAGGGCGTGCGCGTGAACTCGGTGCATCCGGGCGGCGTGGACACGGTGATGAGCAACCATTCCAACGCACCGCGCAGCGAGGTGGACAAGGCCTATGGCAACGTGCCGTTGCAGCGCATCGGCGGGCCCGAGGAAGTGGCGGCCGCCAGCCTGTTCCTTGCCAGCGACGATGCATCGTACATCCACGGCACCGAAGTGGTGGTCGATGGCGGCATGACCACGGGCGCATATTACACCGGTTTCCCCGGTTCGCCCGGCTTCGAATGAAGCCTGTTTTGACAGGAGAGAAAAGCGATGGGTGAAGGCAGGCTGGCCGGCCGCGCGGCGGTGATTACCGGGGCGGCGGATGGCATCGGGCGCGGCATCGCGCTGCGCTTTGCGCGTGAAGGCGCCGCGGTGATGGTGGCGGATTTCGACGCGGTGAAAGGGCGCGCGGTGGCCGATGAACTGCGCGCGCTGGGTGCGCGGGCGGAATTCGCGGGCTGCGACGTCAGCGACCGCTCACAGGTGATCGGGGCGGTCGACGCCTGCGTCGCGGCGTTCGGATCGGTCGATATCCTGGTCAACAACGCCTATTCGGGCGAAGGCCCGGTGCGGATCGAGAAGAAGACCGACGAACGTTTCGATGCGGCGCTGAAGATGTGCCTTTTTGCCACCAAGTGGGCGATGGAGCGCGCGCTTCCGCACATGAAGGCGCGGCACTGGGGCCGGGTGATCAACATGGCCTCGCTGAACGGCGTCAACGCACACATGGGTTCGGCCGATTACAACATGGCCAAGGAAGCGGTGCGCGCCTATTCCCGCACGGCGGCGCGCGAATGGGCGGGTTATGGCATCTGCGTGAACGTGATCTGCCCGGCGGCGATTTCGGCGGCCTATCGCCGGTTTCAGGAGATGGCGCCGCAAGTGGCCGCCGCCACCGCCGCCGCCAACCCCATGGGTCGCATGGGCGATCCGGAAAGCGACATCGGCGGCGTGGCGCTGTTCCTCGCCAGCGAGGATGCCCGCTACCTGACCGGCAACACCCTGTTCGCCGATGGCGGCGGGCACATCAACGGCGTGCCGTGGGAGCCCGATTTCGGCCCGGAGGACTGATCCTCACGGGCCGAAACAGGGCTGCCGTGACGGATCAGAACGGGTGCGTCTGGCCGCCGTCGACCATCAGCGTCTGCCCGGTGACATAGGCGGAAAGGCTGCTGGCAAGGTACACCGCCGAAGCGCCGATGTCGCTTTCGGGGTCGCCAATGCGGCGCAGCGGCACCTTGGCGATCTGGCCTTCATAGGCTTCGGGGAAATGCTGGCGCCACGCCTCCACCCCGGGCGAAAGCGCGAAGGGGCAGATCATGTTCACGCGCACGCCGTGCGGGCCCCATTCCATCGAAGCGGTCTTGGACAGCGACCGGATCGCTTCCTTGGCCGCGCCATATGAGGCCTGCGTCGGCATCCCCTGAATGCCTGCGCCGCTGCCGAAATTGATGACCGATCCTTGCGTTTCGACCAGATGCGGGAACGCTGCCTTCATCAGCAGGAACGTGGGCCAGAACCCGGTGTCGAAAGCGATGTTCATCGCATCGATCGACATGTCCACCAGCGGCAGCTGCGCCGACGCTTGCGCCGCGTTGACCAGCGTATCCAGCCGCCCGAACCGGCGCACCGCTTCGTCCACGATGCCGGGCAGGGCGTCGCGGTCGGCCAGGTCCACGGGCATGAAGTGGACCGGACCATACGCGCCCAGTTCTGCGGCGGTCGCTTCGCCCAGTTCAACCTCGCGGTCCACGATCAGCACGCTGGCGCCGGCCTTGACGAACGCGGCGGCAACGCCCTTGGCCACGCCGCGCGCGGCGCCTGTCACGATGGTGGCCTTGTCTTTCAGTAGCATTCCCCGATTCCCTTTTCCTGCAACGTTTGCGTTATAGAATTTGCGATGGACCTTCCTATTTCATCATAATATGGAAGTGAAATAGAAAATATGCGGAATCAAGCGGGCTCTGAATAACGCTTGTTGCGCCTTGGAGAGGAATCCCGCGATGACCGACCTTACCCCCCAACTTGGCGCGCCCGGCACGGCCGTGGTGATCACCGGCGGTGCTTCGGGCATCGGTCTTGCCACCGCGCATGCGCTGGCCGCAGTGGGCCGGCCGGTCGCCTTGTGGGACATCAATGCCGATGGCGCAAAGGCCGCCGCTGCGGCGATCGCGGCGCAATATGGCGTTGCTGCCACCGGCCTCGCCGTGGATTTGCGCGATCCGCAGGCGGTTGCCCCAGCCGCGCTGGCCACGCGCGCCGCACTGGGCCCGGTTGGCGGCATTGTCCACGGCGCCGGCACCGCGTTGCAGACGGGCATCGAAGGCGTGACGCCCGAGAACTTCGACGCCGGCATGGGGTTGCACGTGCGCGCGCTGATCCTGTTGACGCAGGCGTTCATGGACGATCTGAAGGCCAATCCCGGCAGCGCGATCGTGGCCATCGCCTCGATCAACGCGTGGTTCGGCAATGCCATGATCCCGATCTATACCGCTGCGAAGGGGGCCGTGATTTCGCTGGTGCGCTCGATGGCGGACGAACTGTCGCTGTCGGGCGTGCGCATCAACGCGCTCAGCCCGGGCATGATCGACACCCCGATCCTGGGCGAGATGCGCGATGGCATGGCGCAGCTTTATGGGCCGCGCATCTTCATGGGCCGGTTCGGCCAGCCCGAGGAAATCGCGCGGACGATCCGCTTCCTGTTGTCGAACGAGGCGAGCTACATCACCGCGACCGAAATCGTGGTCGACGGCGGCATCCGCCATTCGCAGCGTCCCTGAACGGCACAGATTGAGACCGACCTAACCGGGGTCAAGATCGACCTAACCGGGTCTGGATCGACAGAGGAGGACACAAACGTGCGTTCAATCATCGTAACGGGCGGCTTCGGCGTGCTCGGTCGCGCCGTGGCGGAGGCGTTCCGCGCGCAAGGCGATCGCGTGGCGCGGATCGATTTCGCGCCGACCGCGCCCGATGCCAATCCGGGCGGTCTCGACATCGGCGGCGTGGACCTGACCGACGCCGCGGCGGCCGCGCGCGCGGTGGAACAGGTCGTTGCCGCGCAGGGCGGCGTCGACGTGCTGGTCAACGTGGCGGGCGGTTTCGTGTGGCAGACGCTGGACGATGGCGGGCCGGAAACCTGGGCGCGGATGTACGCGATGAACGCGGTGACCTGCGTGACCACGACCAAGGCCGCGCTGCCCGTGCTGCGCGCCACGGCGGGCGCGGCGATCGTCAATATCGGCGCGGGCGGCGCGGTGGTCGCGGCGGCGGGGATGGGCGGCTATGCCGCGTCCAAGGCGGCGGTGCACAAGCTGACCGAGAGCCTTGCCGCAGAACTGGCGGGCAGCGATTGCACGGTCAACGCGGTGCTGCCCAGCATCATCGACACGCCGACCAACCGCGCCGACATGCCCGATGCCGACTTTGCCCAGTGGGTGAAGCCCGCATCGCTGGCGCAAGTGATCGCGTATCTTGCATCGCCCGCCGCGCGCGCGATTTCGGGGGCGTTGATCCCGGTTTCGCGCGGCGGCTAGGCGGCCAGGGATCAGGCGGGCGGGTAGATCACGCCCGCATCGCCGCTTTGCGTTTGCCACAGCGCATCGCGGCGCACGATGCGCCAGCCTTCGGCGCGGCGTTCCCAGCGGTCGACGTATTCGCCGTTGGAATCGAACACCGGTCCCAGCGGATCGTCGGCACGCTGGTGCCGCGCCTGCACATAGGCGCGGCTGGTGGCGGCAAGGCCGCCAGGCGCAACGGTGACGGCGATGCTGCCGATCAGGTGCTGGGTCGGCCCGCACACATCGAGAAACCGGCGCATGTTGAGCGTGAGCGCATCGATGCCGGCCTGTTCGCCAAGACCATAGTCGAAGGTCAGGTCGTGGGCGAAGACATCGCCCAGAGCGTCCCACTGCTTGCCGTCGAGAACGCGGGCGAAGCGGGCAAGGCCATCGCGGATCGCGCGTTCCGCCGCGAGTGCCGCAAGGTCGGCCGCCAAGGGGCCGGTGGCGGGCGTTTCATCGACCACGAACATGCGCGTGGCGGCGCGGTCGAACACGTTTTCCTCGTCATCGGCAATGGCCCGCGCCACTTCGGGTCGGGCCGCGCAGGCAAGGAAGCGGTCGTAGGCATCGCGGCTGGCGAAGCGCATTTCGGTTACGCTGTCGAAATCGATCGCGGCCGTGGCGCTTTCGAACGCGGCGGTGCGATCCACGTAATTGCGGCGGTAGTCCGCGATTTCGGGCAGCAGCGACAGGATCAGCGGAGCATGCCGCGTTTCGTAATAGGCGATGAATTCAGCGCGCGAGAGACCCGCCTTCGCCTTGAGCAGGGCGATAACCTTGATCATGCGGCGTCTCCCTGAAAGCTGACGACGGTGCGCAGCGCCTCGCCGCTTTTCATCAGGGCGAAACCTTCGTTCACCTGCGCCATCGGCAGGCGATGGGTGACGAGATCTTCAAGGTTGAGCCGCCCTTCGGCATAATGGTCAAGCAGGCCGGGCACTTGCGTGCGGCCGCGCATGTTGCCCATGAACGAGCCCTTCACTGTGCGGCCAAGCTGGAGCATGAACGGCACGATCGGCATCGTTTCACCATCGGCGGGCACGCCAAGGATGACCGTACAGCCCCAGCCGATGCGCGTGGCATCGAACGCCTGGCTCATCAGCCCCGGATGGCCGACGCATTCGAAGGCGAAATCCACGCCGCCGCCGGTCAGCGCGCGGATGGTCTCCACCGCGTTGCATTGTGCGCCGTTGACGAAGTCGGTCATGCCAAAGCGGCGGCCCTGTGCATCGCGCATCGGATTGATGTCCACGCCGATGATGCGGCTGGCCCCGGCAAGGCGCGCCCCTTGCACGACGTTGAGACCGATCCCGCCAAGGCCGAACACCGCCACCGTTGCGCCGCTTTCGACATGCGCGGTGTGCAGTACCGCGCCCACGCCCGTCGCCACCGAACAGCCGATGGTGCAGGCAAGGTGAAAGGGCACGTCGTTGCGGATGGGGGCCACGTTGCGTTCGTTCATCACCACGAACTGCGCCAGCGATCCGACGCCCGAATAGGCCGAGACACGCTGGCCATTCAGCGAGAACGGCGTCGGCTGGCTGGCGATTTCGCCAAGGAACACTTCGCACAGGTTGGTCTTGCCCGACAGGCAGTTGCCGCACTGGCCGCATTCGCCGATGGCAATCGGGACGACGTGATCGCCTACCGCGACCGAGGTGACGGCAGCGCCCACTTCACGCACGACGCCCGCAC
Organism: Pseudomonadota bacterium; assembly: GCA_039804665.1. Taxonomy (GTDB): domain Bacteria; phylum Pseudomonadota; class Alphaproteobacteria; order Sphingomonadales; family Sphingomonadaceae; genus Novosphingobium. The sequence continues at coordinate 7,235 of JBDLVU010000016.1, forward strand.
CTTCGTGGCCGACGACAACGGGGAAGGGATAGGGCGCGGCCTTGCCTTCAAGCTGGCTGAGATCGGTATGGCACAGGCCGCTGGCCATGACCTCGATCAGCACTTCGTCATCGCGTGGGGCGGCAAGGTCCAGTTCCTCGCGCACCAGCGGGGTGTTGGGCGCATGGGCGACCATCGCCCATGTCTTGCGCACCGGATTCGTCATCGTGTTTCTCCCGATAGGTCGGCGGGCGGGGGCGGAGCCCTGCGAAGGATCATGTCGGCGGCCTTTTCCGCGATCATCGCCACGGGAATGGCGGTGTTGCCGCCGGGCAGGTGCGGCATGATCGAGGCATCGACCACGCGCAGCGCCGACAGGCCGTGGACGCGCAAGGTCGCATCGACCACGGCGCGCGGGTCCGCGCCCATGCGCGCGGTGCCCACGGAGTGATAATCCGCCTCTGCCGTGGCGCGGATATAGGCGTCGAAGTCCGCATCGTCCTGCACGGCGGGGCCGGGCGCGATCTCGTCGCCACGCATGTCGTCAAAGGCCGGTTGATTGAACAGGCGGCGGGCGATCTTCACGCCTTCGCGCATCACGCGGCGGTCGTTTTCGGTGCCGTTGTAGTTCTGGTCGATCACCGGCGGCGCATCGGGATCGGCGCTGGCCAGCGTGACCGAGCCGCGGGCTTCGGGCCGGGCGACGTTGATGTGGGCATAGAAGCCATGCATCGGCACCATCGTCCGGCCGTTGTTGCCGAACAGGGCCGAGACGAGCAGCATCTTGATGTCCGGTTCATCGAGCGCGGGATCGGACCGCACGAAGCAGGCGACCGACATGCCCGGATCGGCCAGCGGCCCTGTGCGGGTGAGCAGGTATTGGCCCATCGCCACCGCGCCGCGCAGCGGGTTGAGATAGCGCAGCATCGAGTACGGCTTGGTCGAGCGGTACTTCACGTGTGCGGCGAGGTGGTCCTGCAAGTCCTGACCGACACCGGGCAGGTCTGCCACCACGGCCAGTCCATGTTCGGCCAGATGCGCGGCAGGGCCGACGCCCGACAGCATCAGCAGGTGCGGGGTGTTGATCGCGCCGGCGCACAGGATCACTTCGCGCCGGGCGATGGCCTGCTTTTCCGCGCCATCGTGGGTAAAGGCGACGCCGGTGGCGCGCTTGCCCGCAAACAGCACGCGGCGCGATTGTGCGTGGGTAATGACGGTAAGGTTGGGGCGGCTGGCGACCGGGCGCAGATAGGCGGACGAGGCGCTGGAGCGACGGCCCTTGCCCACGGTGAGGTCTACCGCGCCGAACCCGTCGCGGCGCGCCCCGTTGAGATCGGGACATAGCGGATAGCCGGCCTGTTGCCCGGCGGCGAGGAAAGCGCGGGCAAAGGGGTGGTCCTGCCCGGCGCGCGTCACCTGTATCGGGCCGTTCATGCCGTGCCATGCGTCCTGCGACGGGGCGTAGCTTTCCAGTCGGCGGAAATAGGGCAGGACTTCTGCAAACGACCAACCCCGATTGCCGGCCTGCGCCCAACGGTCGTAGTCCGAATGGAAGCCGCGATCATAGGTCATGCCGTTGATGGATGAGCCGCCGCCCAGCACCTTGCCGCGCGGCAGGCAAAGCATCCGGCCATCGAGATGCGCCTGCGGGGCCGACATGAACTTCCACGCATGGCTGCCAGCCATCATGATCGGCAAAAGACCGCCGGGCGCCGCGATCAGCGGGCTGGAGTCCCTGCCGCCAGCCTCCAGCAGGGCCACGCGCGTGGCGGGATCCGCCGACAGGCGGTTGGCAAGAATGCATCCACCAACGCCGCCGCCGACGATGACGTAATCGAATTCAAGCTCGCTCATGGCCTTGCGCCATTCCTTCTGCATCCTCTGTGATTGCCACCGTGGCCTTGCCGGGGCTGACGCGCAATGGACGGCCTGCGCCCGCGCGCAGGGCGCCACGCGTTCGTGGCACAGCAGGTTCCATTCGGCCGGATCGGCGCCGTCACGCGGCTTGGGATCGGGAGCCATCGGGGAGTAGCGTGCCCGCACGGGAACGGAATGTTCCACAAGGAGAGCCGATGCATATGGATGGCCAAACCCCAGAATCGCTGCCGCGAACGCTGCCGGGATCGTTGCCAGAACCGCTGATGGTCGTCGCCAATCTGGACTTGTGCCAGGGCCACGCCCGCTGCGAGGACCTGTGCCCGCAAGTGTTTGCGACCGATGCCGTGGAAGGCAAGGTGGTTATCGCCGAGCCTGTGTTTCCACCAGCGCTTGAGGACAAGGTTCGCCTTGCCGTGCGCAATTGCCCCGAGGGCGCTCTGCGCATCGCCCGCCGCAAGGGAGCAGGCGCATGACCCTGCATTTCCAGCCGCCCGCGCCCGATCACGTGCCGGCAGACCGGATTGTCGATTTCGACTTCTTCCACATTCCCGAAGGAGTCAGCGATCCGGCCGAGATCTGGCACGATCTGGTGAGGCGCGGGGTGCCGAAAATCTTCTACACCCCGCGCAATGGCGGGCACTGGGTGTTCCTTGACTATGCCGACATCGTCGAGGGCTATCGCGATTATTCGATCTTCTCCACCTACCAGACGCCGATTCCGCCGATCGAGCCGTTCCCGGTGGTGCAGCCGCAGGGCGTCGACCCGCCCGAGCACAAGGTGTTCCGCAGCCTGCTGGCGCCGATGTTCACGCCCGTGGCGGTGCGCGGCATGACCGCCGAGTTGCAGCGCCGCGCCATCGCGCTGATCGAAGGGCTGGCCGACAGGGGCGAATGCGACTTTATCGGCGACTTTGCCGAACGGTTTCCGACCAGCATGTTCCTTTACCTGTTCGGCCTGCCCGAGGACCGGCTGGATGAATTTCTGGCGCTGGCCAACGTGTTCTTTCGCGCCACCGATTCCGATGTGCGGGCGAAGAACATCGTCGAGATTTATGCCGTGCTGGACGCGCTGTTCCGGGAAAAGCAGGCCCGGCCGGGCGCCGATATCGCCAGTGCGATCGTCGCCGCGCGCGATGCGCAAGGGCAACCGCACGACTGGACCGACATCCTGAACTGCGGGTTCCTGTTGTTCGTGGCCGGGTTGGACACTGTGACCAACACGATGGCTTATATCTGGCGCTATCTTGCCACCACGCCCGAGGCGCAACAGCACTTCCGCGACCGGCTGGACGATCCGGACGCGTTCCTGCTGGCGATTGAGGAGCTGATGCGGATCAATGCCGTGTCAAACCTCTATCGCCGGGTGACGCACGATTGCGAATACAAGGGCGTGCAATTGCGCCGCAACGACCGGGTGATCCTGCCCAACACGGTGGCCAATCGCGATCCCAGGGTGTTCGAGAACCCCGACGTGATCGATCTCGATCGCGCGGTGAACGTGCATGTCACGTTCGGCGTGGGGCCGCACCGGTGCGTGGGGTCGCACCTCGCCAAGCGCGAGGTGATGGTGTCGATGCAGGAATGGCTGCGGCGCATTCCGCACTTTGAACTGGCGCCGGATCAGCCACGGCATGCGGTGTTCGGTGGTGCGGTGATGGGCTTCACCGGGCTGAAGCTTCGCTGGTAAAGACAGGGCGGCGGGTGGCGGAACGGCGCCGCCCGCCGCGGGGATGCGGGCGGGTTGGGGGCCGATCCGCGATGTGTGGCATGTAGGATACGCATTTTGCGTAGAATGAACTGCATAATTTTGACGAATAGCCATGCTTATTGCGCTTTGATCCAACAGAACATATAATGATGCCATCAAAATGGTACGCGATATGGATCTCGCGACCAGCAGGAGAGGGTATCATGAGGAAGCTTCTGGCCGCGACGGCCATGACCAGCCTGGGGTTCATCGCCATTCCCGCTTTCGCGCAGGACAGCGCCGCGCAGGATTCCGCGCAAGGTGCGACCAGCAGCGCCGGGATCGGCGAAATCGTGGTGACCGCGCAAAAGCGTTCGGAGAACATCCAGAACGTGCCGATCGCGATTTCGGCGGTGGGCAGCCAGTTCCTGGAATCGCGCGGGATTACCTCGATCGACAGCCTTGGCTCGATCGCGCCGAACGTGAAGATCGAACGCGCCCCGTCGAACAAGACGATCTCGCAGATCGCAATCCGTGGCTCGGTGACGATCAACCCGGCGGTCACGTGGGAGCCGGCTGTCGGCCTGTACCTGAACGGGGTCTACATCGCCAAGGCGCAGGGTTCGATCTTTGACGTGGCCGATCTGGAGCGCGTGGAAATCCTGCGCGGGCCGCAGGGCACGCTTTATGGTCGCAACGCGCTGGCGGGCGCAGTCAACCTGGTGCCCAAGATGCCGACCGGCGAGCTGGGCTTCAAGGGTGAGCTGACCTATGGCAACTACAACTACTGGAAGGGCAAGGCGGTGCTCGACCTGCCGGCCTTCGGTCCGTTCTCGCTGAAGCTTTCGGGCCAGATCCAGAAGCGCGACGGCTTTATCAAGCTGGTGCAGAATCCCTATCCGCAGGCGTTCCTGGCGGGGGCGAACCCGGCCGACCGGACCAACGACCTCGACGGCAAGAGCGGCATGGTCCAGCTGCGCTTCCACCCCGAAGGCAGCGCTTTCACCGCCGACTACATGTTCGATTACAGCAAGTTCGACCAGCGCCCCGACTATGCCCAGCTGGTGCACATCAACCGCAACGGGCTGCCGCAGGACATCTTCGATCCCAATTCGGTCAGCTATCCGACCGCGGGCGCGTACTTCCCGCTGAACCTGTATGAAAACCCCAATCGCCAGTCGACGGCATCGCTCGATGGCAACCCGCTGTATGAAAAGTCGCGCACGTATGGTCATGCGTTGACGCTGGCGTTAGACTTGGGCGATGCCACGCTCAAGTCGATCACGGCATACCGCAACCTGAAGTGGAACGATTCGCTCGATCTCGACGGCTCGCCGTTGCCGGTCGCGCTGACCCAGCGCAACACGCGCTTCCACAGCTGGAGCCAGGAACTGCAACTGACGGGCAAGGCGCTCGACAGCCGGCTGAACTATGTGGCGGGCGTGTTCTACTACAAGGAAAAGGCCGAGACGCTGGGGCCGCAAAGCTTCTTTGGCGGGGGTGCCTCGTACCAGTCGGACTATGGTTCGCATACCGAGGCGTTCGCTGCCTATACCCAGCTCGACTACAACATCACCGATGCGTTCAAGCTGACCGTGGGTGCCCGCTACACCCACGAAAAGAAGGACATCCGCCGCTATTTCCGGATCAACTACGATGCGGCCAACGGCATTACCTCGCCGCTGGTGGTGGCGGATCTGCCGTATGGTTCGGTGCCCGATGCCAAGTATAACAACTTCAGCCCGGCGCTGACGCTGGCCTATCAGGCCAACAAGGACATCAACCTTTATGCGCGCTTTGCCCGCGGGTTCAAATCCGGCGGCTTCAATGGCGAAACGAACAGCTTTGCGGCGCCCACCGCGGCTTGCCCGAGCGGGGCGACCGAGCTGTGCAACCCCTATCGCCCGGAAAAGGTCGACAGCTATGAAATCGGCCTGAAGACGCGGCTTGCGGACGGGCGCGTGATCTTCAACGTCGCGGCCTTCTGGGACGAGCACAAGGACATCCAGCTGTCGGTGTTCACCGCCGGTGCAGGCGCTTCGTCAATCGTGAAGAACGCGGCCAAGGCGCGCATTCGCGGGCTTGAGATCGAAACGGTTCTGCGCCCGGTGGACGCTTTGACGATCAATGGTTCGCTCGCGTTCCTCGACCCGAAGTACAAGAGCTATATCGAGGCGGTGAACGGCGTCGATACCGACGTTGCCGGCAACCGCGCGTTCCCGCACACGCCCAAGACGACCGCTGCGGTGGGTGCTGACCTGCGCGTGCTGCGCGGTGACTGGGGTCACTTCAACATCAACGGCGATCTCAGCTATGTGTCCAGCTACTATACGTTCCCGTATGCGCTGAACACGGTGAGCGCGAGCGATCCCAATTCGCCGTCCTACCAGAATGCGAACAACACCAAGTCCAAGGGGCGCACCATCGTGAACCTGCGGGCCAGCATCGCCGACGTGCCGCTGGGCGGCGCGAAGGCCGAGTTCGCGCTGTGGGTGAAGAACCTGACCCAGGAAAAGAACCCCAGCAACTTCATCGACTTCGGTCCCGGCTTCGGTGGTCTGACGGTGGGGTATTTCCCCGATCCGCGCACCTATGGCCTGACCGTGGGCGTGAAGTTCTGATCCCTGATTGCTGGCCCCTGCGCCTGATCGCGCAGGGGCCGGACTTTTTCCGACATATCGGAGATGGCGATGCTGTTCGAAGGCAAGAAAGTTCTGATCACGGGCGCGGCGTCTGGCATCGGCCGGGCGACGGCCATCCGGTTTGCGGCAGAGGGCGCGGCGGTGACGATCGGCGATCGCAATGCTCCGGGGCTTGAAGAAACCGCGGCGATGATGGCGTCCGCGCCGACGATCCAGCCTTTTGACGCAACCGACACGGCATCGTGCCGCGAACTCGTTGCCGTTGCCGCGCGCAACGGGCTGGACGTGCTGTGCAACATTTCGGGCGTGCTCAAGTGGGGCCGGTCTGAAGACTTTCCCATGGACGATTTCGAACTGGTGATGAAGGTCAACACCACCGGGGTGTTCGCGCTGTGCCAGGCGGCGCTGCCGCATCTGGTGGAAAGCCGTGGCAACATCGTCAACACCGCGTCGGCGGCGGCCTTGCAGGGCATTGCCTATACGGTGGCCTACGCCGCGTCCAAGCACGCGGTTGCCGGGATGACCAAGAGCCTGGCCGTGGAATTTGCCGGGCGCGGCGTGCGCGTGAACGCGATCTGCCCCGGGCAGGTCAACACGCCCATGACCTTGCAGACCGCTCCGCCCGAAGGCGTGGACTGGGCACTGGTGATGCGCAACGCGCCCAAGCTGCTGGACGGTTCGTGCGAGCCGGAGGACATTGCCGAGCTGTTTGCCTTCCTCGCCAGCGACAAGGCGCGGAAGATCACGGGGGCGCTGTTCACCATCGACGGCGGTCAGCTGGCGGGCTGATCCGCAGGCGGCGCCAGCAGGACGCGCGCCGTGGCGGCGCCATCGAGCAGGGCATTGGTCCGGTGTGAAACCCGCCAGCCCTGCGCGGTGCGCTGCAGCGTCCAGCGATTGGCGGCGACGCGATGCGCCGTAAATTCGGCCGCGCCATGACGGAACACCACCGAATGGCCGCGCGCCAGTGCCCGGTCGCCGTCGAGATCGACCGCCACCGGACCGAGCAGATGGGCGCAACCATCGTCCATCAACGCACGGTGCACGGGCCCTTCGATCAGGGCGGCGATCGCAGCATGGCCTTTGGCACTGGCAAAGCCGACCACTTCATACACGCCATCTTCCGTCCACAAGGCGGCGAGAGCCTGCGCATCTCCGGCATCGGCCAGAGGGCCGTAGCGCGCGATCAGGTCTCGGATCGCTTCGCGGTCTTCCAGCATGGAAAGGCGTCGGGCGAGCGTTTCAAGGCTGTCCAAAGGGTGTCCTACCAATCTATCAAGTGTTTGAAAGGAAAACGGTAATGAGCGAGAATCCGCAGCATCTCGATCATGTCTGGCGGCAGTTCTGCGCAGCGCTTGCCGAATGTGGCGATGTGCTGGCCCGTCCGGCGACACCGACCAATCCGCTCGATCAGGCCGAAGGGCTGCGCTACCTTAGCAGGCTGACGCGCACCGCGCTCAACATGCTGGTCGATAGTGCCGATCCCGACTTCCCCCGACTGTTCCTGCTGTGCGACGACAAGATCAAGATCGGCGCCGACAACCCCGACAACCTTTATCAGCAATGCGTCGTCAGCCCCACGCGGGAATATCGCATTACCGGCAAGCGGAACAGCGTCCCCTATTTCTCCATCGGCAGCAAAGCCAACCGATATGCCGTCGACGGGACGATGGCATCGACCGGGGAGATCGAGTTCGCGCAGATGGAATTCGGTCCCGACGGCACCTTCGAGATCATCGTCAGCCGCGACCCGAAGCCGGGCAACTGGTTGCCGATGGCCGATGACACGTCGCTGCTGATCGTCCGCCAGACGTTTGACGACAAGAAGACGCAAGTTGCGGCCGATGTGAAGGTCGAGCGGATCGGGGCCGGACCGGCTGCGCCTGCGCTGCTGACGCCCGAGACGATTCAGCGGCAGTTGCTGGGCGCGGTGCAATGGGTGCGCGGCACCGCCAGCACGTTTGCCGACTGGTCGGAATGGTTCAAGGCCACTCCGAACCGCATCCATGAAGCGGACCAGTCGATTTGGTATCGCGCGGGCGGCGATCCCAACATCTGGTACGGGCACCTCTATTTCGACCTCCAACCCGGTGAGGCGCTGGTGATTGAAACGCCGGTGCCAGAATGCCGTATGTGGAACTTCCAGCTCGACAACTGGTGGATGGAATCGCTCGATCACGTGCACCAGAAGGTGTGGGTCAACAACAGCCAGGCGACCTATGAAGCCGATGGCAGCGTGGTGGTGGTCTGTGCCGATACCGATCCGGGTTTTGGCAACTGGATCGATCTGGCCGGGCACCGGTCCGGTACGGCGCTTTGGCGCTGGATCGGCGCAGAAAGCACGCCGACCCCGCAGTGCCGGGTGGTGAAGCTTTAAAGCTCCACCACCGAAAGGATATGGCTGTCCGATCCGGGGAACACGTAATCCAGTTCGAAGTACATGTTCTCGCCCAGTTGCCCGGCGCGAACCAGATCGGTTTCGATGAACACCTGCACGCCGTTGCTGCCATAGGCATAGCGGGTGCAGGTGCCGAACACCGGGGAGGCATCGAGGCGGGCGTCGACTTTGGCGTCGCCGCGGCGCGCGCGGTTCATGCCGATGTTGAGGCGGCCCTTCAGCGCGGGATCGCTCTCGTTCAGGTCGCGCAGGCGCAGTACGATGGCTTCGAGCTCCTCAAGGGAAGCGACGAGAAAGCCGAAGTGGAAGCTTGCCTCGAAATCGGTGGCCATCATCGCGCGGTAGCCCTTTACCGCGTCGTCCTCGCTATCGGTTCCGACGCGCAATGCGGCGTGGATTGCGGCGATCAGGCGGGCCTGCGGTTCGGGCAGGGCGGAAAGATAGACGATGCCGTCACCGCGCGAAAAGTGCCCGGAATTGACGACGAAGCGATAGAAGTTGCCATTGGGCAGGGGCAGGACCTGGGTTTCGCACAGGCCCAGTTCCTTGAGCAGGCGTGCCGCCGCAGGGCCATCTTCGGCCGATCTGTAGTGCAGGGCGAGATGTCCCATGCTGAGTTCCGGGGCGGGCGTCGTGGACATGAGGTTGTGTACTCCGGTCACAGGCATTGGCCTGCGGGTGGCGTGCGGCGAATTTTCCGTCGTCGCAGGTCTTGAGAATTTGCGTATATATTTCTCATCATTTTGCTGAAGTGGCAAGTTATGTGCGAGATAATTTGTGTCTTTGCGCAAATTTACCAGTGCGCTAGGTGATGCCAATGCAACGTCTTGCGCTCGATCACATTACCGCTGTGGACAGCGATCCGACCACGCTTGCGCGCGCCGCGCGGAAGGTCGGCTGCGACGCCATCTGCCTGTTCATGGAGCCGATGGAGGTCCTGCCGCTGATGCCCCGGTTCGACATTTACGCCGATGTGCGGGCGCGGCGCGACCTCAGACGGGAAATGGATGATCTGGGGGTGTCGCTCGACGTGGCCTATCCGTTCACGCTCGCCGGGCGCACGCGGGTGGATGATTTCAACGTGGCGATGGAGTGCGCGGCGGATCTTGGCGCGCTGTTGCTGAACGTTCTGGTTTACGACCGCGATCCGGTGCGGCGGGTCGATACGTTCGGTGCGTTCTGCGATCTGGCGGCACGGTTCGGCCACAAGGTGGGGGTGGAGTTCTATCCCCCGTCGCAGGTCGGTTCGCTCGCCGCCGCGCTGGATCTTGTGGGGGCGATTGGCAGCCCCGGTAGAGTGGGGGTCAACGTCGACCTGCTGCACCTGATGCGCGCGGGCGAAACGCTCGACGATCTACAGACCGCGCCGGTCGGCTCCGTACTATATGGGCAGTTGGCTGATGGCCCCGCGATGGCCCCCGCCGATCTCGATCTTGAAGCGTCCTCGAACCGTATGCTGGCCGGAAAAGGCGTGTTCGACCTGGGCGGGTTTGTTCGGGCGTTGCCCGCAGGATGCCCGATTAGCGTCGAAATTCCCCGCAACGACGCGGTGAATGCCGGGGTGCCACGCGACCAGCGCGTGGCGCTGGCGGTGGAAGGCGTGCGTCGCGCGATCGCCTGAATGCCGGGCGAAAAAGCGGCGGGAAGCGTTTTGCTCCCCGCCGACACGCATGCCTGAAGGGTGTGATCAGGCGTCGCGAAGCTGGGCCAGTTCGTCGGCAGTCAGCGAAAGCGCCGCCGCCTTCACGCTTTCTTCCACCTGCTCCACGCTCGATCCGCCGAAGATGGGGATGGTCTGGTTGGGCTGGCACAGCAGATAGGCAAGAACGATCTCGTTGATCGAAACGCCGTGCTTTTCGGCCAGTGCCCGGGCGGCGGCAAAGCGTCGTTCGTTGACGGGATTGCCATATCGCGCGGCAAGCTGTTCGGGCACTTCGCCCTTGGCCAGCTTGGTGAAGTATCCGCCGCTTTGCGCCGCATAGGCGATGATCGGCATGCCCGATGCGTGCAGCGCTTCGTATTCGCCTTCATAATAGTGCTGATAGCCTTGCGCCGCAGCGGCTGCGGCATCGGGCGCGGCAAGGCCCCAGAACGTTTCCGAGGCGACGAAGCCCGGCTTGCCGATCGAGGCGGCGTAGGCATTGGCCGCGACAATCCGGTCCGCCGCCCAGTTCGATGCGGCGAAGTGCCGGATGCGGCCGGCATCTTGATGGCCAACCAATGCGTCGATGATCGCTTCGACCGGGACTTCGGGGTTGTCCATGTGCAGGAAATAAAGGTCGATGGTGTCGATGCCGAGGTGATCGAGGCTTTGCGACAGGTCCAGCGCGATGTCATCGGGGGTGCAGCGGTTGCGATAGTCGCCCACGCGCATGTCGAAGAAGCCGCCCTTGGTCGCCACGACCACATCGGCGCGGTTGCGCGTCTTCAGCCACGCTCCGATGGCGCGTTCGCTGGCGCCCGAGGGGGCATCGGGCATCCAGTCGCCATAGGAGCGCGCGGTGTCTATGAAGTTGCCACCCAGTTCCACGAAGCGGTCGAGGATCGCGTTGGATTTGCCCTGATCGAGCATCCACCCGAGCATGTTTGTGCCATAGCACAGACGGCTAACCGACAGATCGGTGCCGTTGAGGTTTACCTTGGAAAGCATCGGCAAGATCTCCTGCGAGCAAATGGGTGCTCAGGCATCCCAGTGGATGAGATGGCTGATGTCGGTGCGTTCTTCCGGCTTGCGCCCGGTGGTGGCGAGGCGCTGCACGCTGACGCGGCCATTGGTCTGGCTGAACTTGGTCAGAACCTCGATCACGCGGTCGTAGTGGGTGGTGGCGATCTTCCACACGCCGCCTTCGCGGCGATAGGTGTCGGTGTAGATCGCGGTGCCGAACGTGTGGTCGTCCTTTTCCAGATCGATGAACACGTCTTGCAGATACCAGATGCCGGTCGCCGAATTGTCGCCGGTAATGGCGATTTCGGGCATCAGGCCAATGTGCATGGCGGCAGCGCCCGAATGGAACGAATTGGCGAGGAATTCCAGCATGGTTTCGCGGCCCGACAGCGCCACGCGATAGGTTCCGCCGTTGTAGACGACCTCCACATCGTCGGTGAACAGCCCTTCTAGCAACGCGGTGTTGGCGGTGTCGATTCCCCGGAAATAGCGGTGCTTGAGAACCTTGATCTCTTCGATGTCAGAGAGGTGTTGCAGCGTGTAGGCCATGGGATCAGTCTTTCTGCTCGGCGGCAAAAAACGCCTCGGCGCGGGCTTTCAGCGCGCGGGCGGTGTCGTCGAAGGCGCGCTTCACCCACGGTCCGGCAAAGCGGAACACATGGATGCCGTTCTGGCCAAGGAAGGCGTCGGTGGAGAAATAGCGGCAGCTGTCCGGCCCCGTCGGTTCGATCACCTGATCGCGCCGCGCGGGATAGGGCCACGCCGGATCGTTGGGCAGGTCCCAGGAGATCTGCCGTTCGGGCACGATCGCGCTGATGTATTCGCAATTGGGAAACAGCGAACCGGGCGCGGCATAATTGATCAGCGTCATGACCACGGCGTGGCCCAGCTCGATCCTGCCTTCGGCGCGGATGCAGAACGGGTTCCACGCATTGTAGTTCGGCAGGTCGGTGAGGATGCCCCACACGATCCGCGCCGGGGCGGCGATCTCGCAGATTTCGCTCACCGTCACCGCATCGGGATCAAAGCCTTCCACAGGGTCTTGGGCAAGGGTCTTGGCGGTCTTCATCCAATCGAGCAGCATGGATTTCTCCCGGTTTTGGCAGGGCGTCGCGGTGTCAGGCGGCCGCCTTGCGACCGGCCTGGCGGCCGAAGAAGGTGCAATCGGCAAGGCTCAGCCCAGAGGAATAGCCATGGCCCCATGCCGGCAGGCCCGAAGTGCAGCGACCTGCGGCGAACAGGCCGGGTACGGGCTGGCCCGCGCGGTTCAGCACTTCGCCATCGGTCGTGGTTTTTAGACCACCCAGTGTGAAGAAGCTGAAATAGCTGGTCTCGAAATTGAGTTCGAGCGCCACGAAAGGCCCCTGGTCGAGCGGGGTAAGGATCGGGGGCTGCTTGTCGAACAGGGGATCGCGGCCTTCGTGCGCGTGCCTGTTGTAGAACGCCATCGTTGCCGACAGCGTGCCCGGTGCCATTTCCAGTTCGCCCTCGACCTCCTCCCAGGTGTCACCGGTGCCGGCGATGCCGATGCCCGCCAGATCCAGCGGTTGCACGAAGTGCGCCATGTCCAGCAGCAGGTAGACCTTGCCGCCCGGCTGATCGACCGCGCAACGGCTGACGCGGCCGTGATAGCAGTCCTCGTTGATGAAGCGCTGGCCGGCCACGTTGACGAATACGCCATAGGCGTGGCTTTCGGGCATGGTCCACGGGCAGGTGGTGAAAAACTGGTCCATGTGGACAGCGTCGCCGCCCACTGAAACGCCGAGTTCAATGCCGACGCCATCGTCCTTGTCGCCGATCGGGCTGTTCACACGGAAGCTGTCGGGGCAGTATTTCCGCCGCATTGCGTCGTTGAACACGAAACCGCCGGTTCCGAGTACCACGCCCTTGTGCGCGCGGACAAATCGGTCCTGGTTGTCGATCCGCACCACTGCGCCGGCCACGCGGTCGCCATCGACAATCAGCGCCACCGCGCGTGCATCGACGTGAATTTCGGTGCCCAGATCTCGCGCGCGTGCTTCGAGCAGGTCAACCAGAGGCCGCCCGCCACCCCAACCCATGTGCTGGATCACATGACCGCGTGGTGCAGGCTTTGCCCTGTTGCGGAAAGGGGCAGCCGCTTCGCTGCCTGACCAGATCAGCGTGGAATCGTCGGTCGGCTCGATGTGCTTCCCGGGCAGGTAGTTGCCGCGATACGGCACGCCCTGATCCTTCAGCCACTGATAGTGCGAAAGTGCTTCGCGGCCGTACAGTTCGCACTTTGCATCATCAGCGCAAGGTCCGCCGGCCATCTTGAGATAGGCTGTGAAGTCTTCGACCGTATCGTCGAAGCCGGCCGCCTTTTGCGCGTCGGTGCCGCCGCCGATGTAGATTTCACCACCCGACAGCGCCGATGCGCCGCCGCTGCCCGAACTGCGTTCGAACAGCATGACCCGCGCACCGGTGGCGCGAGCCTCGATCGCGGCACAGGCACCCGTGGCGCCGAAGCCGATGATGGCCACGTCGGTTTCGAAATCCCAACGCGGCACATCGGCCAGCGCCAGCGGCCTGAATTGCGAATAGGTGCTCATCCCGATCCTCTCCTTGCCCGGTGCGGCCTGTTTTCGGCCGATCCCGTGGTGGGCGCTTACCCGTTTTCGCGTTCCTTGAGCATGTCGAGCGCGACATCGACGATCATGTCTTCCTGCCCGCCAACCATCTTGCGGCGGCCGAGTTCGACAAGGATCGTGCGGGTGTCGAGGCCGTAGGTCTCGGCCGCCTTTTCGGCGTGGCGCAGGAAGCTGGAGTAGACCCCGGCATAGCCGAGCGCGAGCGTTTCGCGGTCGACGCGCACGGGGCGGTCCTGCAACGGACGGACGAGGTCTTCGGCCGCGTCCATCAGCATCATCACATCGCAGCCGTGGTTCCAGCCCTTGCGGTCGGCGGCGGCGGCGAAGACTTCCAGCGGGGCGTTGCCCGCCCCCGCGCCCATGCCGGTCAGGCTGGCGTCGATGCGCACCGCGCCGCATTGCGCCGCGACGATCGAGTTTGCGACCCCGAGGCTGAGGTTATGGTGCGCGTGAATGCCGCGCTGCGTTTCGGGCTTTAGCACGCGGTCATAGGCTTCCAGCCGCGCCTTCACCCCGTCCATGTCGAGCGCGCCGCCGCTGTCGGTGACATAGACGCACTGCGCGCCATAGCTTTCCATCAGCAAGGCCTGCTGTGCGAGCAGTTCGGGCTCGATCATGTGGCTCATCATCAGGAAGCCGGACACGTCCATGCCCAGATCGCGGGCGATGCCGATGTGCTGCTTCGAAACGTCGGCCTCGGTGCAGTGCGTGGCGACGCGCACCGAACGCACGCCGATGTCATAGGCGCGCTTCAGTTCTTCGACCGTGCCCACGCCGGGCAGGATCAGCGTGGTCAGAATGCACTTGTCGAGCACTTCGGCCACGGCTTCGAGCCATTCCCAGTCGGTGTGCGCGCCAAAGCCGTAGTTGAAGCTGGCGCCCGACAGGCCATCGCCGTGTGCGACCTCGATGGCGTCGACGCCGGCCTTTTCGATGGCGCTGGCGATCGCTTTGACGTGGTCGATGCCATACATGTGACGCACGGCGTGCATCCCGTCGCGCAGGGTGACGTCCTGGATGTAGAGCTTGTCGCCGGCCTCGACGTTGAAATTCGCGGTCATGGTCATGCTCTCCTTCAGGCGGTCGCGGCGGCCATGCGGCGCGCGGCAAGCAGTTCGCCGGTGGCCTTGGCGGCGGCAGTCATGATGTCGAGGTTGCCGGAATACGACGGCAGGTAATCGCCCGCGCCTTCGACCTCGAGCATGATCATCGACTTGATGCCGGTGAAATCGCCGAGGCCCGGAATCTTCAGGCGGTTGTTGTCGCCGAAGCGTTCGAACTGCACTTCCTGCTTCAGTCGATAGCCGGGCACGTATTTCTGCACTTCGGCGACCATGTCGGCCACCGAGCGGCGGATCTGGTCTTCATCCGCGCCTTCAGACAGCGTGAACACGGTGTCACGCATGATCATCGGCGGTTCGGCGGGGTTGAGGATGATGATCGCCTTGCCCTTGGCCGCGCCGCCCACGACCTCGATGGCGCGCGCGGTGGTGCGGGTGAACTCGTCGATGTTGGCGCGCGTGCCGGGTCCGGCCGAACGCGAAGAGACGCTTGCCACGATCTCGGCATAGTGGACCTTGTCGGACACACGCGCGACGGCGGCGACCATCGGGATCGTCGCCTGACCGCCGCAGGTCACCATGTTGACGTTGGGCTGGTCCAGATGCTGGCTCATGTTGACCGGCGGCACGGTGAACGGGCCGATTGCGGCGGGCGTCAGGTCGACAACCTGGATGCCGTCGGCCCGCAGCGCTTCGTCATGCACCTTGTGGGCATAGGCACTGGTCGCGTCGAAAGCGATGCCGATGTCTTTGTAGACCGGGTGCTTGCGCAGGCCTTCAAGGCCTTCGTGCGTCGTGGCGATCCCATGTTCGCGCGCCATGGCGAGGCCTTCCGACTTTTCGTCGATGCCGACCACGATGGCGAGTTCCATGTTCTGCGGGTACTTGATCATCTTCATCATCAGGTCGGTGCCGATGTTGCCCGAACCGATGATCGCAGCCTTTACGCGTGCCATTGCCATCATCCTTACACGAAGTTCGCGGCGCATGTGCCCAGCGGGCCATTCGCGTCGCTCAATGTCATTTCGAAACGGTCGCCCTTGGCCGCAGGCGCCAGCGGGACAAGGCTGCCCGACAGGATCACGTCGCCCGCATCAAGCGTCACGCCATAGGCGCCGAGGGTGTTTGCCAGCCAGGCCACCGCCTGCGCCGGATCGCCCTGCACGGCGTGTCCATAGCCTTCAGACAGGGGCTGGCCGTTTTTGGTCACGGCTACATGAAGGCCCGGAAGGTCCAGCCCGGCGGGATCGAGCCGTTCCTTGCCCACGACGTAGACCCCGCAAGAGGCATTGTCGGACACGGTATCGACGATGCCGATCTTCCAGTCGTCGATGCGCGAATCCACGATTTCGAAGCAGGGCGCGATGCTTTCTGTGGCGGCCAGAACGTCGGCGGCGGTCACGCCGGGGCCGTTGAGGCTGCTTTTCAGGATAAAGGCAATCTCCGCCTCGGCGCGCGGCGCAATCAGCGCCTTGGCATCGACGTCAATGTCGCCTTCGACATGCATCCAGTCGGTCAGGAAGCCGAAGTCGGGCTGGTGCACGCCCAGCATGTCCTGCACCGCCTTGCTGGTGACGCCGATCTTCTTGCCCACGACCTTTTCGCCATCTTTCAGGCGGCGCGACAGGAAATCGAGGCTGATGGCGTAGGCATCGTCAATCGTCAGCGTCGGGTCCTGCTGGATCAGCGGCGCCAGCGTGCGGCGTTCGCGCAGCGCGGTATAGAGTGCGTGCCCGTAATGTTCGGCTTTGCTCACAGATAAGCCCCGTCCTGATAGATGAGCGGCGCGACGGTTTCGCTGACCCGCGCTTCGAGTACGCGCGCGATGACGATGCTGTGCGTGCCATAGGCAAGCATGGCATCGATCACGCAGAGCAGGTTGGCCTGCGCGCCTTCCAGCATGGGCAGCCCGTTATGCGCTTCGCGCCAGTCGCCGACATTGAAGCGTTCCTCACGGGGGACGCCGCCGCCGAATGCGCTGGAAACGGCCTGCTGATCGCGCGACAGGAGATTGACCGAGAGCGGCGCTGTCGGCTCCAGCACAGCATGCAGGCTGGTGCTGCGATTGACGCAGACCAGCACGGCCGGCGGATCGACGGTGAGCGAGGTGATGGACGTGGCCGCCATGCCGACAGGTCCATTGTCACCCTTGGCCACAACGATCGAGACCGAGGCTGCAAGCCGGCGCATCGCGGCGCGGAACTGCGCCGGCAGGTGCTCGGCAGGGCTGGGGAACCCTTCAGCCACGCAGGAACTCGACGGCATAGGCGTTGAATTCCGCGGCGCGTTCCACCTGCACCCAGTGGCCGGTGCGTCCGAAGGTGATGGCGCGCACGTCCTTGCAGGTGTTCAGGAACAGGCGCGCGTGGGCCTCGGGGCAGAATTCGTCGTTCAGGCCCCATAATACGAAGATCGGCCGGTCGATTTCCGCAAGGCGCGGCGAAAGATCGGGCGTGCGCATCCGCACGAGCACGTCCTTGGGCTGGGTCCGCGCCACGGCAAACCGTTCCTCGATCAGCGCGTCGGGGATTTTCGGCGCGAAATCGGGGTGGACGAGGTTGGACACGAGCCGCTTCTGCTCGGCCAGGTTGAAGTCCGGACCGCCGAAGCTGGACACCATCTTGGCGATGCCCGGCATGACGAAATAGCTTTCGCGCTCCGCCACGCAGCCCGGCGCCATCAGAACCAGTTTGTCGACGAAGCCGGGATGGTCCAGCGTCATCAACAGCGCAATGCCGCCGCCCAGCGAATTGCCCACCAGATGAGCCTTGGCAATGCCGTGCTGGCACAGCGCGTCGTGGACCGTGTCGGTGAACAGCTGGAGGGTGTAGTCGATGCCTTCCGGCTTTGACGAAGCGCCGTAGCCGATCAGGTCGGGCAGGATCACGCGATAGCCGGCATCGGCGAACGCGGCGATGTTGCCCCGGAAATTGGAGGCGCCCGATGCACCCGGACCGCTGCCGTGGAGGAAGACCACCGCCGGTCCGTCGGGATTGCCCGCTTCCTGAACGTGAATGTCATAGCCGCCCGCAACGCGGTAGGTCGCCTGCTTCAGTTCGGTCATGCCAAAGCCTTCCTCACAGGAACGTGAACGTCGGCGCCTGGCCGAGAATGCCGCCGACCAGATCGAGCGTGCGGTTGTTGGGATCGTTGGCCACGTGGGCGCGGCCCGCGTTCAGGTCCAGCCACGGCTGGATGATCGGGCTGGACGTGTAGATCGCCCGGCCGCCCAGCAGTTGCACCATGTCGTCGACCATCTCTGCCATGCGGCGCACCACCGACGACGAATTGTAGGCATACAGCGTGCGCTTCTCCATCGGGATCGGCTCGCCGCGGTCTGCGTGGGCCATCAGATCCTCGAAGGTCAGGCGCAGGGTCTGCTCCATCTCGGTCACCTGCGCGTGCGCCTTTGAAATGGCGGCGAGCAGAAACGGATCACCCTTTGAAGCCTTGCCGGTGTTGGTCGACACGCGGCTTTGCGCGATCTCGATCGCCGCGTTGATCGCGGCGCGCGCACCGCCAAAGGCTGCCGTGGACACCGAACGCATGAACACCTGCGCCCAGGGAAGGGTATATAGCGGGCCGGGATTGGTCTGTTGCCCGGGGTTGGTGCACAGGAAGCCGTCCACCGAACGATGGGTGCGGTGTTCAGGCACGAACACATCGTCCACGATCACATCGTGACTGCCGGTGCCCTGAAGGCCGAACACGTGCCAGCTGTCCGTGTCGATGGTGTAATCGCTGCGCGGAAGCAGGAAGGCACGCATGTCGGGCGCGCCGCCCGGCTCGCTCGGCGGAACCAGCGCGCCCAGCACGACCCACTGGCAATGCACCGATCCGGTCGAAAAGCCCCAGCGGCCCGAAAGGCGGAAGCCGCCGTCGACCACGGTCACCTTGCCCACCGGCTGGTAGCTTGATGAGACGAGCGTGGATTCATCCTGACCCCACACTTCGGCCTGCGCCTCTTCGTGGAACAAGGCGATCTCATAGGGGTGGCAGCCGACCACGCCGTACATCCAGCCGGTGGACATGCAGCCCTCGGCCAGCGCCTTCTGCACATCGTAAAAGGCATTGGGGTGCATTTCGTAGCCGCCCCAGCGGCGCGGCTGCAGAATCCGGAAGAAGCCTGCGTCCTGCATTTCCGCGATGGATTCCGCCGGAACGTCGCGCTGTGCCACGCACCTGCGAGCACGTTCCTTGAGAGTCGGAATCATCGCGCGGGCACGTTCCAGCAGCTCTTCCGCCGTCGGAATGCTGGCTTGTGCAACGGGCAAGGAGCCTGCGCTGGCCATCTTCGTCATCTCTCCCTCGGTCGAATCATTTTGCGGTCGCTCGCTGGCGTATCGCGTAATATGAAATGACATGCGGTACGCAAATCGTCAATTGAAAAGCGGTCTGGCTTTCGATATGTGCAAATTCGAATCCGCTGCACGAAAGATTTCGAGTGCGGCGAATATGGGAGAGAAACCCCGTGCGGGGCAGCAAAGCGATGGAACTGGCTATCGATCTCAGTGGCCGCGTGGCGATCGTCACCGGTGGTACGCGCGGACTCGGTCTGCGCATGGCGACGGCGCTGGCCGATGCAGGCGCACACGTGGTCGTGTGTGGACGCAATGCGCCTGACGAACTGCCAGAAGGCCTGTCCTTTCATGCCGCGGACATCCGCGATCCCGATCAGGCCTGTGGGCTGGTGGAAGCCGTGGTTGCCCGGCACGGCCGGCTCGACATCCTGGTCAACAACGCCGGCGGATCGCCGCAAGCGGCGGCGGCTGAGGCCAGCCCGCGCTTTTTCGACGCGATCCTGAAGCTCAATCTGCACGCGGCGATGTACATGGCGCAGGCTGCGCACCCGCACATGCGCGCGGCCGGTAATGGCAGCATCGTGAATATCGCCAGCGTGTCCGGCATCCGTCCTTCGCCGATGACCGCCGCCTATGGCGCGGCCAAGGCTGGCTTGCTCAATCTCACGCAATCGCTGGCGCAGGAGTGGGGTCCCGATGGCATTCGCGTGAATGCGATCATCGTCGGCCTGATGCAGACCGAAACGTCTGAAGAAACGTATGGCGACGAAGCGGCTCAGGCCGCCGTCGCGCAATCGCTGCCGCTGCAACGCATGGGCCGGGGCGAAGATGTTGCCGGGGCGGTGCTGTGGCTGTGTTCGAGCCTCGCATCGTGGGTCAGCGGCGCGCGGATCAATGTCGATGGGGGCGGCGAGCGCCCGTACTTCCTCGACCTCGTAAAAGGAAACTGAAGGCCATGGTCAGCGCATCTGCTGGAATTAAGGCGCTCGGCTATCTGGTCGTGGAAACGGCCAAGCCGGAGGAGTGGGATCGCTTCCTCACCGAGTTTGTCGGCGTGATGCGCACCGGCGATGCCCCGGATGGCGCCGCGCTCTATCGCGTGGACGACCGCGTGTTCCGTTTCCGCATTGAAGCCGGCGCACGGGAATGGCTCGTCGCGGCGGGCTACGAAGTGGTCGACCGCGCCGCGCTTGACGCGCTGGCGGCAAAGGTCGCCGCCGCCGGGCGGCCGGTGGCATGGGCCAGCGCCGATGAAGCCCAGGGGCGTGGGGCCGAGGCGATGTTCCGCACCAGCGATCCGGCTGGCAATGGCCTTGAACTCTATTGCGGCGATGCGCGCACCGATGCGCCGTTCGTTTCGCCCATTGGCGTTCCCGGCTTCGTGACCGGCGACATGGGGCTGGGCCACGCGGTATTCTGCGCGCCGAATTTCGATGAAACGGTGGCCTTCCACCGCAATGTGCTCGGTTTCCACGAAACCGACATGCCGTGCTTCCAGCTTTTCGGGCCCGAAGGCCCCTCGATGAGCTTTGTCTTCATGCATGCCGATAACGGTCGCCACCATTCGATCGCGCTGGCCGAAGGTGGCATCCCGCCTTCGGGTGCGGTCCACATCATGCTGGAACTTCCGACACTGATCGACGTGGGCATGGCGCACGACCGGATGAAGCGGTTCGGATACCCCGAAAGCGCCACGCTGGGCCGCCATGTCAACGACGAAACGACGGGCTTCTACGTGCAAACGCCCGCCGGCTTCGACCTTGAGATCGGCTGCGACAGCCTGGTGATCGACCCGGCCAGCTGGGTCGTCACCCGGCATGAAGGCATCAGCGTCTGGGGGCACGAATGGGCCTGGCAGAAGGCCATGAAGGAACAGGCACAGCAAGGAGAGCAGGCGTGACCGCCCAAAGCGTGAAACCGGACAAGAGGATGAGCGCGGCCGATGTCGTTGCGCAGTTGTCCGATGGCATGACCATCGGCATCGGCGGGTGGGGGCCGCGTCGCAAGCCGATGGCTCTGGTGCGCGAGATCCTGCGTTCCGATCTCAAGGACCTGACCGTGGTTGCCTATGGCGGCGCCGATGTCGGGATGCTGTGCGCGGCAGGCAAGGTGAAGAAGCTTGTCTTCGCATTCGTCAGCCTTGATGCCATCCCGCTCGAACCGTGGTTCCGCAAGGCGCGCGAAGCGGGCACGCTCGATGTGCTGGAAGTGGACGAAGGCATGTTCCAGTGGGGTCTGAAGGCCGCTGCGTTCCAGCTGCCGTTCCTGCCTACTCGCGTGGGCCTTGGCACCGACCTTGCCGAACTGGGGGGATTGAAGACGGTTCAGTCGCCCTATGCCGATGGCGAAACGCTGATCGCCATGCCCGCGCTGAAGCTTGATGCGGCGCTGATCCATGTGAACCGCAGCGATTGGCGCGGCAACGTGCAGGTATTCGGGCCGGACGTTTACTACGACGAATGGTTCGCCAAGGCAGCCGCGAAGACCTTTGTTTCATGCGAGGAACTGGTCGACCGGATGGAGGACCACTACCCCGAAGGCGCACAGCACAACCTGTTTGAACGCTGCTTCGTCAATGGCGTGGTCGAAATGCCGTGCGGCGCGCACCCCAGCTCGATGCCTCCCCACTATGGCTGGGACATGAAGGCGTTCAAGGCCTACGCCGATTCCGCGAAGGACCCGGGCGACTGGGATGCGGTCAAGGACCGCTTCGTCGGCGCGACCGAAGCCGATTACCTTGCAACTTTTGGCGGAAAGGAGGCGGTGGCGGCTCTCCCGCTCCCGATTTTCTGATGACCGACGTAACATTGGCAGAACTCTGCATTTTCGCCTGCTCGGAAGCGTTCCGCAACAATGGCGAGATCGTCGCCACCGGCGTCGGCCCCGTGCCGCGGCTGGCGGCGGGCCTTGCCAAGCTGACCCACAGCCCCGAGCTGATGATGACCGATGGCGAATGCTATCTGGTCGAACACCCGGTGCCGATCGGTCCGCGCAAGTATGATGATCGCAAGAAGGCCGGCTGGCTGCCGTTCTCGCGCTTTTTCGACAGCGCGGTATGGACCGGGCGGCGTCATGCGATGGTCACGCCCACGCAGCTCGACCGCTTCGGCCAGATCAACCTGTCATACATGGGTGGCACCTATCGCCAGCCCAAGACGCAGATGCTGGGCGTGCGCGGCTTTCCGGGGAACACGATCTATCACCCGAACTCGTTCTTCTTCCCCGCGCATGGCCCCCGCGTGTTTGTACCCGAAGTCGATATGATCTCGGGCGCCGGATACAACCCTGCCAAGCGGGTCGCCGGCGGCAACTATACCGGTGTGGATCTGCGCACGATCGTGACCAACCTGTGCGTCATGGACTTCAAGGGCCCCGACAACGCGATCCGCGTCGTCTCGCTGCACCCGGGTGTGACGTTTGAGGATGTGCAGGCCGCGACCGGGTTCGAGCTGCACCGGCTGGAAACCCTGGGTGAAACGCCTCTGCCGGGCGCGGACGATCTGGCGGTGATCGCCAGTCTCGATCCGCACAACATCCGTGCCAGCGTGATCAAGGACAACCCGCCGGCCCGCAAGGCCGCCTGAGGGAGTGGACACGATGAAGGATCTCGTCGAGCCGAAAGCGGTCGATATCACGTATGAAACGGACGAGCCGGTCCGTTACGAAGTGATCGACTCCGTGGCCTGGATCACCATGAACCGGCCCCAGTTCAACAATGCCCAGAACGGGCAGATGACCTATGCGCTCGACGACGCCTTTAACCGGGCGGTGCAGGATGATGCTGTGCGCGCCATCGTGCTGGGGGGAGAGGGCAAGCACTTTTCCGCCGGGCACGACATCGGCACGCCGGGGCGCGACCTGCATCACGAATTCGACAAGCGGCTGATGCTGCCGCCGCACACCAACAAGCCGGCGGCCGAACTGCTCTATACCCGAGAGCAGGAGCAGTACCTTGGCATGTGTCGCCGCTGGCGCGATATCCCCAAGCCCACCATCGCCATGGTGCAGGGCGCGTGCGTGGCGGGCGGGCTGATGCTGGCGTGGGTCTGCGATCTGATCGTGGCCAGCGAGGACGCGTTCTTTCAGGACCCGGTGAACCCGCTGATGGGCATTCCGGGCGTGGAATACTTCGCCCATGCTTTTGAACTGCCCCCGCGCGTGGCCAAGGAATTCCTTTTGCTGGGCGAACGCATGCCTGCGCAGCGCGCGTATGACTTCGGCATGGTCAACAAGATCGTGCCCCGCGCCGACCTGCGTGAGGCGGCGGCGACATGGGCCAACAAGCTCGCCGGGCAGAACCGGCTGGGCAACTGGCTGACCAAGCAGTCCATCAACCATGTCGAGGAATTGCGCGGCAAGCGCACGGCGATGGACGCGGTCTATCACATGCACCACTTCGCCCACGCGCAGAACGACCTTGTCACCGGCAATTCGATTGCCGGCGTCAGCGGTTCGTCAGCCGCCGCCGCGAACAAGAAGGACGCGGGCAAAAGCTGATGGCAAACGCCCTTCACACCACCCTGACCGAGCGGCTCGGCTGCACGGCCCCGATCATCCAGACCGCGATGGGCTGGGTGGCGGAACCTAGCCTTGTCATCGGTAGCTGCAACGCCGGGGCGTTCGGCTTCCTTGGCGCGGCCGTGATGACGCCCGACGAATGCCGGACCAAGATCCTTGCCGTGCGCAAGGGCACCGACAAGCCGTTCGGCGTGAACTTCCATTCGTTTCAGCCTGGCGCCGACCAGATCGTGGACCTGATCCTTGCCAATCGGGACCAGGTGCGGGCGGTCAGCTTTGGACGCGGGCCGAACGCGAAGATGATCGGTCGGTTCAAGGACGCAGGCATCCTGTGCATCCCCACCGTGGGCGCGGTGAAGCACGCGCAGAAGATGGTGGAACTGGGCGTCGATATGGTGAGCGTGCAGGGTGGTGAGGGCGGCGGCCATACCGGCTCGGTCCCCACCACGATCCTGTTGCCGCAAGTGTTGGACGCGGTGCAGGTGCCGGTGATCGCCAGCGGCGGTTTTGCCGACGGGCGGGGCCTTGTCGCTGCGCTGGCCTATGGCGCGGTCGGCATCGCCATGGGCACGCGCTTCCTGCTGACGCGCGAAAGCCCGGTGCCCGACAGTGCCAAGGCCGAATACCTCAAGGCCACGACCGACAGGATCATTGTCACGACGAAGCTCGACGGCATTCCCCAGCGCATGATCCGCACCAAGCTGATGGACCGGATCGAAATGTCCGGCTCGCTGGGCATGTGGCTGCGGGCGTTCGAGGCCGGGCGCGAAATGAAGCGCCAGACCGGCGCATCGTGGCTGCACTTCATCAAGGCCGCGCGCGGGATGACCGGCCATGGCGACGTGCCGCTGAAGCAGGCGATGATGGCCGCAACCATGCCCATGCTGATCCAGAAGGCGGTGGTCCACGGCGATATCGAACACGGCGTGATGGCCACCGGCGTTGTTGGCGGCCGCATCGCCGAAATCCCCAGCTGCCAGGAACTGGTCGACCGCATCATGGCCGAAGCGCGTGGCCGCCTTGGCGCGCTCTGCGCTGGCTGAACCCATTAGGACGAGAGACAAGCCCATGCCCATCACGCTCACCGTCAAGGACCGCATCGCAGAGATCGTGTTCGACGTGCCCCCCGTGAACGCCTTCGACAGCGAAACGTGGATGTCGCTGCCGGCCATCGTCAAGGAAGCAGCGTCGAACCCGGACGCTAACGTGGTGCTGATCCGCGCGGCCGAGGAATCGCGCGGGTTCTGCGGCGGGGTCGACATCAAGGAAATGCAGGCCCACCCCGAGCGCATCACCGTGCTCAACCGCGGCAATTTCCTGACGTTCAAGGCGATCCACGAAGCCGAGATCCCGGTGGTCGTGGCCGTACACAAGTTCGTGATCGGCGGAGGCATCGGCATCTGCGGCGCGAGCGATGTTATCATCGCGGCCGACGATGCCTTCTTCTCGCTGCCCGAGGTCGATCGCGGGGCGATGGGCGGGGCCAGCCACATGTCGCGCATGCTGCCTTTGCACAAAGTGCGCGCCGCATTCTTCACCGGCGGCAATATCCCCGCTCAGGAAGCCTATCGCCTCGGTGCGGTCGAAAAGGTCGTGCCCCGCGCAGATCTTGTCGTTGAAGCGCATGCGTTTTGCAGCGTCATCGCATCCAAGAGCCGCAAGGCGCTGGTGATCGCCAAGGAGGCGCTCAACGGCCTCGAAGCGCGCGACGTGGATCGCGGTTACCGCTGGGAGCAGGGCTTCACGCTGGAAATGTACATGCACGAAGACAGCCAGAAGGCGCGCGACGCCTTTGTGGATACCGGCAAGGCGGCCAAGTACTGATGGATCTGCGCTATACCCCCGAACAGCAGGCCTTCCGCGCCGAAGTGCGTGGCTGGCTTGACGCGCACGTGCCCGCGAACCCGCTCGAACATTTCGACGCCACGCGCGAAGGGTTCGAGGCGCATCGCCAATGGGAAGCCACGCTCAAGCGCGGCGACTGGGGCATGGTCACCTGGCCCAAGGAATATGGCGGGCGCGGGCTGGACCTGATCCAGTGGCTGATCTTCGAGGAAGAATACTACCGTTCGGGCGCGCCCGGCCGCGTCAACCAGAACGGTGTTTTCCTGCTGGGCCCCACGTTGATGGAATTCGGCACGCACGAACAGAAGCAGCGCTTCCTGCCGCCTATGGCCAGTGGCGAGGAAATCTGGGCGCAGGCATGGTCCGAACCGCAGGCGGGCAGCGACCTTGCCGGCGTGCGCGCCACCGCCACCCGCGAGGGTGACGAATACGTGCTCAACGGCCACAAGATCTGGTCGAGCCGCGCGGTCTTTGCCGACTGGGCGTTCGGCCTGTTTCGTGAGCCGGGCAGCGAGCGCCACAAGGGCATGAGCCTGATTTTCTTCAAGCTCGACCAGTCGGGTGTGACCCGCAATCCGATCCGCAAGATCAACGGCCATGTCGGCTTTGCCGAAATCTTTCTGGAGGACGTGCGCGTACCCGCCTTCAACCGCTTGGGTGACGAAGGGCAGGGCTGGCACATCTGCATGGCAACCGCTGGTTTCGAGCGCGGGTTGATGCTGCGCAGTCCGGCGCGTTATCAGGTCGCCGCCGCCGCGCTGGCCGACTTGTGGCAGGCGCGCAAGGACGCTGCGGATCCTGCGTTGGAAGCCGATGTGGTGCGCGCGTTCATGAACGCGGAGGCGTATGCGCTGAACATCTACCAAACCGCCTCGCGCCTGATGGCAGGCGCAAAGATCGGACCCGAAGCCAGCACGAACAAGATCTTCTGGTCGGAAATGGACATCCACCTCCACCAGACCGCTCTCGCCATTCTGGGTGCCGAGGCCGAACTGCTGCCGCCTGCCGGTCAGCATGACTGGCTGGACGACTACATCTTCTCGCTTGCCGGGCCGATCTACGCTGGGTCGAACGAGATCCAGCGCAACATCATTGCCGAGCGCATGCTCGGCCTGCCGCGCTGACGGGGGAGGGAACGCATGGACTTTACCCTGAACGACGAACAGCAGATGTTCGCGGAAACGGCCGCCGCGCTGTTTGCCGATACTTGCACCCCCGATCACTGGCGCAAGATGATGGAGCAGGGCACCGCCTTCGATCCCGAACGCTGGGCACAGGTGGCAGAAAACGGCTTTACCCTGTTGATGCTGCCCGAAAGCGCAGGGGGGCTGGGGCTGACGGAACTGGACTTCGCGCTGATCGCGCAGGCCGCCGGTTATGTCGCATTGCCCGAACCGCTGGTGGAAAGCGCCGGGATCGCCGTGCCGATGCTGGCGGCGCTTGCGCCGGACCATGCCGTGCTGGCGGATCCGGCGGCGATCGTGGCTATCGCGCCTGCGATCAACCCGGTGGTGGCCAGCGCCGATGTGGCGCAGGCCATTCTGCTGGAAAAGGACGGGCACGCATTCCTCGCCACGCCTGATCAGGTTGCGCTTACCCCCGTGTCCACAATTGACCCGCTGCGCCGCGTGTTCCGGGTGGAGTGGAATCCGGCGGACGTGCAGGACCTGGGGCCGGCCGACTGGACGCTGGCGACCGATCGGGCGGCCGTGTTTGCCGCGGCGCAGGCGCTGGGGCTGGCGCAGCGCGCGGTGGATCTCGCGGTCGCCTATGCCAGCGAGCGTCAACAGTTTGGCAAGCCGATCGGCAGCTATCAGGCGGTGAAGCACCATCTGGCCAGCGCGCAGGTCGCCATCGAATTTGCGCGCCCGGTGACACTCGCCGCCGCAGCCAGCGTGGGCGAGCAGGACATCTATTCCCGCGCCCGTGCCAGCCACGCGCGGACCGTGGCGCTAGAGGCGGCGGACAAGGCTGCGCGCGCCTCGATCCAGGTGCACGGTGCCATGGGCTATTCGTGGGAAGTGGACGTCCACCTGTTCCTGAAGCGCGCCTTGGCTTTGACCGGATGCTGGGGCGTCCCCGCGTTCCATCGCGCCCGTATCGCCGCGCGCCTGTTCAACCGCCCCGCGGGGCCGGACCAGACTTTTGCCAGAGAGGCCGAACATGCCTGAAGCCTATATCGTCGATGCGATCCGCGCGCCTGTTGGCCGCAAGAAGGGCAGCCTTGCCCACCTGCACCCGGCGGACCTTGCCGCGCACCCGATCAAGGCGCTGATGGAGCGCAACGCCTTTGATCCCGCGCTGGTCGAGGACGTCGTATGGGGGTGCACCGAAACCATCGGCGGGCAGGCGGGCGATATTGGCCGCACCGCGTGGCTGGTGGCGGGCTTGCCCGAAGACGTGCCCGGCGTGACCATCGATCGCCAGTGCGGCAGCGCGCAACAGGCCGTGCACTTCGCTGCGCAAGGCGTGATGAGCGGCACGCAGGACATCGTCGTTGCCGGGGGCAGCCAGGCGATGAATCGCATTCCGATCATGGCGGCGATGACCGCCGGGCAGGCCTATGGCTTCGAAAGCCCGTTTGCCGGTGCGACCGGATGGGACGCGCGCTATGGTGGCGAGGAGGTCAACCAGATCCGCTCAGCCGAAATGATCGCTGAAAAGTGGGCGATCAGCCGCGAGGAACTGGACGCATTTTCCTATGCCAGCCACATGCGCGCGCAGGCGGCGACCGAGGCGGGCTGGTTCAAGGGCGAGATCGCGCCGCTTGCCGGGCTTGACCGCGACGAGACGATCCGCCCGGGCACCACGCTGGAGGGTCTGGCGACGCTCAATCCCGTGCGCGAAGGCGGGCGGGTAACGGCGGGCAACGCCAGCCAGAATTCCGACTGCGCCGCCGCGCTGCTGATCGCCAGCGAGCGTGCGGTGAAGGAACACGGCTTCCGCCCACGGGCGCGCATTCACCACATGTCCGTGCGCGCCGACAATCCGGTGTGGATGCTGACGGGCCCCATCACCGCCACGCAGTATGCCTTGAAGAAGTCGGGCATGAAGCTTGAGGACATCGACCTGTTTGAATGCAACGAGGCGTTCGCTTCGGTGACGCTGGCGTGGATGAAGGAACTTTCCATCCCGCATGAAAAGGTCAACGTTCAGGGCGGCGCGATCGCGCTGGGCCATCCGATCGGGTCGACCGGGGCAAAGCTGATGACCACGCTGCTCAATGCGCTGGAGCGGACGGGCGGCCGCTATGGCCTGCAAACGATGTGCGAAGGCGGCGGGCAGGCCAACGTCACCATCATCGAGCGGCTCTGAAGGATCGGCTGCGCCATGCCTTGCTATGCCTATCAGGGGATCGTCCCGGTCGTTGATCCGACCAGCTACGTGCACCCGCTTGCGTCGCTGATCGGCGACGTGATCGTGGGCCCCGGCTGCTTCATCGCGCCGGGCGCGAGCCTGCGGGGCGATTTCGGGCGGATCGTGGTGGAAGGCGACAGCTCGATTCAGGACAATGTGACCATCCACGCCGGCGCCGAGCGCGACACCGTGATCCGCCGTGGCGCCACGATCGCGCACGGCAGCGTGATCCACGGGTGCGAAATCGGTGAAAACAGCCTTGTCGGCATGAACGCGGTGGTGCTCGATGCGGCGGTCATCGGCCCGGAGAACCTCGTCGCGGCGCTTTCGCTGGTGAAGTCGGAAACGGTCACCGCACCGCGCAGCCTGCTGGCTGGCAACCCGGCCAAGGTGGTTCGCACGTTCGAGCCGCATCAGGTGACATGGCGCAACGATGGTCATGGCGAATACCAGCGCCTGACGCGTGAGGCGCTGATCGACTTCGTTGAAACCGAGCCCCTGCGCGTCGTGGAGGCGGAGCGGCGGCGCGTGCATTCGGAGGCGTTTGCCGTGCGGCTGTCCGGGGAAACCGCAGCCCGGCGCGAACGCAAGCTGGCGGAAACGGAGGGACGATCATGAGCCCGGAAACTCACATCACGAACCTGCTTTATCGCTATGCCGAACTGATGGATGCGGGCGAACTGGAAGCGGTCGCCGCGCTGTTCGAAAAGGCGCGCGTCCGGATGTCGGGCGAGCGCGAGGTCGAAGGCAGCGCGCCCATGCTGGAGCAGTGGCGCGCCTTCGTGCGCATCCACCCGTGCGGCACCCCGCGCACCAAGCACATCATCACCAACGCCATCGTCGAGGTGGACGACGCGGCCGGCACGGCGACCTGTCGGTCCTATTACACCGTGATCCAGCAAACGCCGGAACTGCCTCTGCAGGCGATCTGCGCTGGCCGCTATCACGACAGCTTCATCCGCGAACGCGGTGCCTGGCGCTTTGCCACCCGCGATTATTCGCTGCTCGATTGCATCGGCGACCTGTCGCAG
>JBDLVU010000017.1:0-37198 GCA_039804665.1 Pseudomonadota bacterium
CGAACATCGCTCCTCAAGCGATAACTGGCTGTAGTTCGACATGGCAGCACCTGTGTGTGGTGTTGCACTTCGTTTGTGAACTCAAAGGGATCCCGCTTTGCGGCTCGGTTGTGGCAAGAAAGCGGGATCCCGGGTCAAGCCCGGGATGACGGAAGCGGGGGGATCATGGTAGAGCGTGTTTCCGCTTCCCACCCAATTTTCGCCGTTTCGGTCAGCGCTGAATTTGTCCGCGCGGTCCAGCCCTCACACCAACCCCGTCGGCACCTCCGGATAGGCCGTCGCCACATCGCCCAGCGCCGCCTTCAGCGGATCGAGCCACGGCTCGTACGCCTTCCACTGCTCCACCGCATCGCGGTAGATCGGCTGGCGCACCTGTTCGGAACTCGCGGTGCGCACCGCGCGCTCGTTCTTGTAAAACTCCAGGCAGCCCGGTTCGAACGGCAAGCCCAGATAGTCGAGCACGCGGCGCACTTCGGCTTCGGTGTCGTCCACCA
The DNA here is from genome assembly GCA_039804665.1 of Pseudomonadota bacterium. Classification (GTDB taxonomy): domain Bacteria; phylum Pseudomonadota; class Alphaproteobacteria; order Sphingomonadales; family Sphingomonadaceae; genus Novosphingobium. Next base: position 495 of record JBDLVU010000017.1, read on the forward strand.
TGCGTTCGTAGATCACGCGGTGCACCGCGCCGGGGGCGGCGGCGTCATAAGCCGCCATCGCCCGCACGTAATCCCGATAGTACCGGCCGATGTCGATCAGGTCATAAGTGAACGTCTGCCCGCGCGCGAAGTGCTGCTTCCATCCGGAAAAGCAGCAGGACAACGGATGCCGCCGCGCATCCACGATCTTCGCATTGGGCAGGATCAGCCGGATCAGCCCCACGTGCTGCCAGTTGTTGGGCATCTTGTCGATGAACAGCGGCCGGTCGGTCTTGCGGTGCACGCGCGTGCGCTCGATGTATTCCTCGCCCAGCCGCGTGCGGTCCGCCGGGGTCAGCGCGGCGATCATGGTGCGAAAATCGGGGAACTCGCCCTCGTCCAGCCGCGATTGCAGCCGGCCGGCGATAATCATCATCTCGGGCAGCTCCATCGTGCCCTCCACCGCCGAATGGCTGGCAAGGATCTGTTCGACCAGCGTCGATCCCGATCGCGGCAGGCCGACCACGAACACCGGATCGGGCGCGGGGCAACCGCCTTCGCCCATCACGGCAAGGAACGGCGCGCTGAACGTCTCCACCGCCGCCTGCACTTCGCCGGCGAATTCATCGGCGTCATAGGCAACCATCGTCCGCCGCAGCCGGTTGCCAAGGTCATAGTGCCGGAACGCCGCCCCGGCGTTCTTCGCGTCCTCATGCGCCTTGCCCAACGAGAAGTGCAGGTGGAACACGTCCTCCTTGCGCTGCTCCGCCTCCGCCTCAAGCGCCACCAGCGCCTGCTCCATCGCGGCGATATCGGCCGGTCCCAGCTTCACCGTCTTCAGGTTGGCAAGGCTCCACCATGCCTCGCCCATCGTCGGCTGGTGGGTCACCGCCTGCCGATAGGCCTCGATCGCGCCGCCCTGATCGCCCAGCGTCTTGAGCACGTGGCCCAGGTTCTGCCACACCTGCGGCTGGCCCGGCTGCTGCGCCAGCAGCGTGCGGTAGATCGCCTCGGCACGCTCCTGTTCGCCCAGCCGCACCAGCACCGATGCCACCAGCAGGTCGATCCCCGGGTTCTTGACCGGCGAGCGCGCCAGCATCTCGGCTTGCTCCAGCGCATCGGCCAGACGGTTCGCCTGCAGCAGCAGCCGCACCAGAAAGTCGCGCGCCAGATCGAACCCCGGCGCCGTCGCCACCGCCTGCTCCACGTGGCGCAGCGCCTCGGTCATGTCGCCCCGCCGCCAGTGGACCTCACCCAGCATCCGCATCGCCACCGGGTCGTCGGGCATCCGCGCCAGTCGCCCGGCGAGCATCGCCTCGCTTTCGTCCAGCGCGCCATCGTTCATCGCCACGGCCGCCTTCAGCAGCTCGGGATCGCGGGACGATGCGTGGACGCCTGAAAGGTCCGCGCGCCATGCGTCCTGTGCGCGGCGCAGCTTGCGCAGTTCCTGCCCCAGCAGGAACCATCCGGTCGAAACCGCCGGCTGCCGCCGCGTCAGCCCTTCCAGCACGGCCACCGCCTGCTTGCTGTCGCCCGCCTCGCTGGCCGCCTGCGCCAATTCCCATGCGAGCGCCGGCGCGCCCGGCTGCTGGCGCATCAACGCGGCCAGTCGCGGCAATGCCGCCTTGGGCCGCCCCATCCGCCGCAAGGCCTGACAGGCGATGAATTCCGCCGGCACAAATCCTTTGGCCTTGTCGAGGATTGCCTGCGCCTGCGCCAGCGCGGCTTCGGGTTGCGTCTCCAGCAGCCCGGCCGCGCGTTGCAGCGCCTGGTTCAGCTGCGCGGGGCCCATCGGCCCTGCAGTGCGTTCGGCAGCTTCCATCAAGGACCCCACTTCTTCTTTTCGCACCCGCATAATGAAACCGATTCCGCAGGTGCGCAACCGCGTTCCAAAAAGGGCGGCAAGGCCTTTAAAACAAGGGTGTTGACTCCTTGCCGCGTTGCCGCATTTTGAAACCCGGACGACCGTCAAGATTGACGGAAATCCCTGGGGTACAAGAGCTGAACCAATGGTGCCGCGGTCGTACGCGGCAAGCTGGAGAGCGGGCATCGCTTCCGGCTGCGCAGGCGCTTTGCCTTGCGTGCCAAGCCATCGGGAACGGCACCCCAGACACTTGCTGCAACGCAGCAAAACGCAGCCAGAGGGGCTGCGCCCAGGGAGGGGCGAGCGGGTTTGTCTCGGTTCGGACAGGGGAGTCTAGACGTATGAAAATGCAATCAGGTCGCACAGGTCGCAGGTCGCAATTCTTGAAGGCCCTTGGGGTCACCACCATGCTGGCGGGCCTTGCCCTGCCCGCACTGGCCATGGCGCAGGAAGCCCCGGCGGCGGAACCCGCCCCGGCCGATGCGCCCGGCGCCGGCTTCGAGGAAATCGTCGTAACCGCCACCCACCGTTCGGAATCGGTGCAAAAGGTGCCGATCTCGATGCAGGCGCTCAGTTCCGCCTCGCTGGAACAGCGGCAGGTCAAGGGCCTGTCCGATTTCGCCGCGCTGCTCCCCTCGGTTTCGTTCGCCGGCATCGGCCCGGGCCGTAGCACAGCCTATTTCCGGGGCATCGTACCCGCCGGCGGCAACTATGCCTCGGTCGGCTATTACCTCGACGATATCCCGATCACCGGCACCGGTGTTCCCGATATCCACGTCTACGATCTGGAACGCATCGAGGCGCTGTCCGGCCCGCAGGGCACGCTTTATGGCGCCGGTTCGCTGGCCGGTACGATCCGCTTCATTACCAACAAGCCCAAGATCGGCGAGTTCGAGATGGGCGCCGACATGGAAGGCAACAAGTACGGCAAGGGCGGCTATGGCGGGCAGCTCGAATCCTACGTGAACCTGCCCGTCAACGATACGATGGCCCTGCGCGTGATGGGCTATTACCGCAAGGACGGCGGCTACATCGACAACACGCCCAACAACGGCAAGTTCAACGACGGCAGCCCTTCGGTCCTGAACCTTGGCGACAATGATCCGTCCACGTCCTACACGCTGGACAATTCCGCGATCGCCAAGAAGGACTACAACCCGATCTACGAATACGGCACCCGCGTTGAAGCGCTGTGGGAACCGGCGCCGGACTGGTCGATCCTGCCCAGCATCACCGCGCAGCGCCAGATTTCGTACGGCTATTTCGGCTTTGACCCGCGCGTGGGCGATCTTCAGGTCCACGATTACGACCTGACCCGCCAGGACGACAAATGGTATCAGGCCGCGCTGTCGATCCACGGTCACATCGGCGATTTCGATCTCGTTTCGGCAACCGGATATTTCAAGCGCCGCACCAACCTGCGCAACGACTACACCTATTACACCGTCACGTATGACAAGTTCGGCGCGGGGTATGAAAGCTACCTGCAGTTCTTCGACAAGGCGGGCTGCTCCGGCTCGGGCGTCACGCTGAAGTGCAGCACGCTGATCAACCCGACGCAGTACTATCACGCCGATACGCGCCGCACGAAGTTCACCCAGGAACTGCGCCTGACCACGCCCAAGAGCTGGCCCTTCGACGTGACGATCGGCGGCTTCTACCAGCGCCAAAAGCAGGAGAACAACACCTACTACGCCATCCACGGGCTGGACCAGATCGCCGGCTACACGATGTCCGGCGGCGGCGACAATCCGGAAGGGTTCGGCATCCCCGTGGAACAGGGCGGCACGATGGTGCTCGGCAGCCCGGCGGTGAAGCAGGACGGGTTCTACATCGTCGAAAACAACCAGCTTTATCACGATGAAGCCGTCTTCGCCGAAGGGCACTACAACATCACGCCCACGCTGAAGCTGACCGGCGGCATCCGCTATTTCTGGACCGACTACGAAACCACCGGTTTTGCCGGGGTCGCCTCGTCGGCGCAGAATGCGCCGTCGATCTTCATGCCCAGCCTCGGCACCGAAGGGTACGAGGCCGGGTGCCCGCTGCCCCTGCCCGCAGAACGCCTGCAATGCCGCAACATCAACCGGCTCGATCCGCAAAGCATCGGGCGCTACAAGGAAAAGGGTGAAACCCACAAGATCGCGCTGAACTGGCAGTTCACGCCCGACAAGATGGTCTATTTCAACTATTCCACCGGCTTCCGCCCGGGTGGATACAACCGCCCGCTGCGCATCAAGGCCACCGCCACCACGCCCTCGTTCGTGGTCGCCGCACCCGCCTTCAAGTCCGAAACGCTCACCAACTTCGAACTGGGCGTGAAGACCACGTGGAACGACATGTTCCGCTTCAACGCGGCGGTCTATTGGGAAAAGTGGAACAACATCCAGTACAGCGTGGTCGTGGCCGGTGCACAGGGCGCGGGCTATACCGGCAACGCCGGCAAGGCCGAAGTGAAGGGCGCCGAATTCGATGCCGATCTCAAGCTCGGCAAGTTCACCATCTCCACCTCGGGCGCCTACAACGATGCCAAGCTGAAGGGCAACTTCTGCAACTTCATCGCCGATGCCGCCTCCGGCACGATCAGCCAGCTTGCCAGCTGCCCCAGCAACACGACCGTCGATGGCAACATCAACAATTCGGCAATCGCCGCCGTGGATGGCACCCGCCTGCCGCGCCAGCCCAAGTTCAAGGGCACCACGTCGATCCGCTATGACACCGAAATCGGCAGCTACTCCGCCTATATTCAGGGCGCGGCGCTCTACCAGACCAGCGCGACGCAGGATCTCAATGTCTACAACAACAACCTGCTGAACTGCCCCGATCTGGCCTCGACGCTTACCACCACTTGCGCCACCCCCGGCTTCCTCAGCTTCGATTTCTCCGCCGGGATCAAAAAGGACAAGTGGGCGCTCGACCTGTTCCTCCAGAACGCGTTCGACCGCCGCGGCATTCTCACCACCAACACCTTCTGCTCGATCACCTTCTGCGCGGGCTCATCGCGCAACTTCCCGATCAAGCCGCAGTTCTTCGGCATGAAGATGTCGGTCAAATACTGAATCCACCCTGCCTTCAAAATCATGCCTCCCGTGCCGCCCCGCACGGGAGGCGCCTTTTTAAGCATTTGATCCCCAAACAAAAAAGCCCTCTCCCCGTGGGGAGTGGGTTGGGTGAGGGGCAAGCGCGCAACCTCAGAAGCTTTGAATAACCCCCGCCGCCGCAAGCCCGCACACGTTCGCCGTGGCAAAGCTCACCCCGTGCAGGTTGCGCCGCTGCGGCACGCCGGGGATCGGCCGGGGATGGCCGGATGCGAACACCGCCCCGCCCTCGCGCCGGACGCTTTCGCGCGGCACGTCCCAGTCCAGCCCCACCGCCAGCACGCCGTCCAGCGCGCCGGGCCAGCACGGCAGGCCTTCCGCCTCACGCGGGGCCACGATCCGCGCCGCGCAGCGCGCCACCGCAGCGGCAAAGTGCGCCGCGTGCGCGGGGTTGGTGGTGCCAAGGCTCAGGTTGATGAACGCGGCACCCGCCGCCCCCGCCCGGTCTATCGCCGCGATCAGCGCGCGCGGGCTGGCGCGCAAGGCGTCATGGAACACGCGGATCGGCAGGATCATCGCCTCGGGCGCCTTCTCCTGGATCGCGGCGGTCACCGCCGTGCCGTGGCCCAGCCGGTCCATCGCCGCGTCCGCCCCCTCCTCCATGGTGCCGTCGGCCATCACGGCAAGGCCGGGCAGCAGGCGCTCCGCCACGATGTGCGGATGCGTCGGTTGCACGCCGCTGTCGATCACCGCCACGATGATGCGATCAGGCATGCTCGGCCACAGGCGCGCGTTCGATGCGCCCATCGCGCAAAGTCACCACCATGTCTGCGGCCTCCGCCAGCGCCGGCTTGTGCGTGATGACGATCAGCGTCGCTCCCGGCAGCGCGGCGCGCAAGCCTTCCACCACGCGCCGTTCGGTAGCGCCGTCGAGCGCGGCGGTCGGCTCATCCAGGATCAGCACCGACGGCCGCCGCAGCAGCGCCCGCGCGAGCGCGATCCGCTGCCGCTCGCCCGCAGACAACGCCAGCCCGCGTTCGCCCACCGGCGTTTCCAGCCCTTGCGGCAGCCGCGCCAACAGGGGCGCCAGCCCGGCGTTGCGCGCCGCCGCCGCGATGGCTTCGGGCGCGGCATCGTCCACGGCGAACGCGATATTGGCCGCGATCGAGGCGTTGAACAGGCATGGCGACTGGTCCACCAGCAGCACCGCGCGGCGCAGATCGTTCAGCCGCAACGTGCGCAGATCGGTGCCGTCGATCAGGATGCGCCCGGCCTCGGGATCAAGAAAGCGCACCAGCAGGTCCGCCAGCGTCGATTTGCCCGCGCCGCTTTCCCCCAACACCGCGCAGAACGCGCCCGCCGGAATGATCAGGTCCACGCCTGCCAGCACAGCTTCGCGATCATGGCGAAAGTGCACGCCTTCAAACCGGATTTCACGCGTAACCGTTTGCAAGGGCAACGCATTTTCCTGCTCGCGCACTTCGGGCACGGTGTCGAACAGCTCGAAGATCCGGCCCAGCGAAACCCGCGTGCTGGCAAGGCCCGAACCCAGCCCCAGCAGCGACTGCACCGGCCCGAACAATCGCGCGTGATAGGCCATGAACGCCACCAGTGCGCCGATGGTCAGCTGCCCCTCGATGATCCGCCACCCGCCATAAAGCATGACCGCCGAGGTCGAGGCGGCGAGCAGCGTGCCCGGCAGCGCGCCGGTGAGGAACGAGGCCACCTGCATCCGCAGCATCGCTTCGACAAAGGCGCCATTGCGCGCGGAAAAGCGCCGGATTTCATGGGATTCGGCCGCCAGCGCCACGATGGTCCGCATCCCCATCACGGTATCGACCAGCAGGCTGCCAAGATCCGCCCCGCGTTCGCGCATCGTCCGCGTGATCGCCACAAGCCTTTGTTGCAGAACCACAAAAACCCACACCGCCGCCGGCACCAGCAGCGATCCCACCAGAAACAGCCGCCAATCGAGCCAGACCATTGCGCCCGCGCAGCCGACCAGCGCCAGCACGTTGCCCAGCGCCGCCAGCAGCGTATCGCCCGCCGCGCGCTGCACGTCGGACACGTCGCTGTTGATCCGGCTCATCAGGTCGCCAAGCCGGAAAGTGCCGTAGAAACGAGGACTTAGCCCCTGCAAATGACGCAGCAACGCCACCCGGATATCCTGCAACATCGCCGCCGACAGCTGCACGTAGCGATAACTGGCCGCGATATTCAGCACGTATCCGCCCAGCGTGACGCCGACCATCGCCGCCGCAATCGCGATCAACGCGGTCATATCGCGCTTCATAAGCGCTTGATCTATCATCAGTTTTGAAAGGTACGGCTGCGTCAGGCCCACCGCCGTCGCGGCCAGGCTGATCAGCAGCACCAGCGCCAGCCGCACGCGATAGGGGCGCAGCCACGGCAGTAGCCGGCGATAGGTCCGCCATTCGGCAACGGGCGGGGAAGCGGGCGCGTTCAGGCCGCTTTCTCCCGCACAATCAACCGGTTACCCTGCAACACAAAGCGCGGATCGCCGGCGCGTGAAAGAACCTGCGTGCACCAGGCGTGGCCTTGCGCAAGGGCGTCGGCCTGCTGCTGCCACCACGGCGATGTGCCGCCGCTGCGGTAAAACGGCAGGCTGACCTGCAAATGGCGGCGCATGGCGGCAACAAGCATGGAAGAATAATGGCTTAGCAGCGCCGCTTCGTCCAAACCCTCGTTACGGCCGGCGATGACGGCAGCGGCCAGCAGCGCGGCGCGCACGGCGGTGGCGGTGCCATCGCCGCAAATCGGGTCAAACGCCAGCGCATGGTGCCCGATTGCCAAAAAGTCGGATCCCACAAGGGTTTGCAGCATCCGGGGGGCGGTTTCGAAGGTCGAAGTTGAGAACGACCTAAGGGGGGTCAAGATCGACCTAAGCCGACTTGCTGCCAGTTGATCCTCCACCTGATCGCCCACAGACAGCAGCCATGCGCGCCGGTTTCCAACCGGGATCAGGAACAGCCAGCCCCCCTCGGTCGCCTCCACCACCGCCGCGTGTTCATCCGCCCCAGCGGCAAGGTCCACCGCCACCGCCCCTGCCCTCCGCGACCCGAACGACAGCAGCCGATCATCGGGAAACGGCGGCGCGGCATGGACGGCAAAATCGGCGCCGCCCGCGGCAAGAACGGGCTGCGGAAGCGCGGCGGCAAGGTCCGCGCCGGAAATTGCCAGCGCGCGGTGCGGCACGGTGACCGGATCGCCCCCGCCCCAGCACACCACGCGCCGTTCGATGCGATGGGCGGCGGAAAACAACGGGCGCTGGAATACATCGTGTAGCAGCGCCACGGCCTGCGCGCCCAGCATCACCACAGGCGCGGGGCCTGCCGAAGGCACTGTTTCTCCACCGAAAACCGGCACCCCCTCACCCGCCAGCAAGTGCGCCAGCGTGGCGGCGGCGATGCCTCCGCCATGCAGGGCGATACCCGCGGTCATTTCAGGATCAGCATCCCGGCCATCGTGGCGTCCGCGGCAAGATCCCAGGTCTTTTCGAACTTCATCGTGGCTGCATCGTAGACCTCGATGTCGTACGACGCGCCGTAGATATACAGCTTCGCCCCATCGCCCGACATACCGAGCGTGAAGCGCGAGCGGCAGTGAAACTCCACCTTGTCCAGCAGCTTGGTACTGGCCATGTCGAACTTCCAGAATTCGCAACGCTTGTTGCCGGTGTTGCCGCTGGTGACCACGGTATAGCCGGTCTTGCCATCGGGCGTGACTTCAAGGCCGGTGATCGCGGTGGTGACGGGGCCGATGGGGGTGAAGCTGAACTTGCGGTGCGTGAGGTCAAACCGGCCCAGCCCGAACACCTTGTTGTGCACATACGGATCGGCGGCGGTGAACAGCGAGACCATCTCGTTCGGGCTGGTCATCTGCAGGCTTTCCACCCCGCCGCTGAAGGCCACGGTTTCCATGCCGGTCGCTTCCGGTTTTTGCAGGTCGATGCGCTCCACCACCTTCAGCGTGGGCACATCGACCACCAGCACCTTGTCCTTGAAGACATACAGCGTCTTGCCATCGGGCGAGACCATCATCGGCGCGCGATAGCCGCCGGACAGGGCATCGTCCTCTGGCGTCAGGTCAGCGGTGCGCACGACCTTTTTCTGCTGGAGGTCGATCACCGCAAACATCTGCTTCGTCACCTTGTAGCGATCGGGCAGTTTGTCGAAGCGCATCAGCGTGGTGTAGAAATAACGCCCCGTCGGGTCCGGCACGCCGCCGTTGAAACGATAACGCACGGTCGGGGTGTTCAGCGCGAACTGGTTGAGAATCTTGTGCGTGGCCGCGTCCATCACGATCACGCCGGATTCGGTAATCGTGGTGGCATAGATCTTGGTCTGGTCAGCCGACAGACGTAGCGAGACCGGCAGCCCGGTTTCAAGCTGGATGCGGTCCTTGACCGTGCCGGTCTGGTCATCGACGGTAAACAGCTTGTCCGGGTACGTGCCCAGCATCAGCGTGCCGGCGCTGGCCGGGGCGACATGCAGCGCGGCGCTGGCGGCTGCGGCAGCGATCAGGGTCTTGGCAAAAGAACGGATCATGGCGCCCCCCTTGGGCAGAAGTGATCTGGCATCGCGGTGCTTGCTGGTCTGGCAGAGCGGCAGCGCGGGGCCGAGTTCCCTCCCCTCGCCGTCACCCCGGACTTGATCCGGGGTCCATTTCGCCGGTTCGGACGGCGGCGCAAGAGGCGCGATGGACCCTGAAACGAGTTCAGGGTGACGAGGAAAGAAGGAGAGATGCCCCATATCCGCCGCCCCGTTCGATCAGGGGAACACGAGGTCGAGATTGCGCCAGTCCTTTGTGGCGGCGGCGCAATTGCTGGCCCAGTCCGGCGAATAGTTGACGTGATCGGGCACCTGCACCGGCCAGAAGCAGGTGACGTAGCAATCGTAGATATCGCGTTCGACCGGCTGGCACAGGCCGGCGGTGCCGCCCGCGGCGTCAACCTCCCACCCCGGCGAGAACGAGATCGAACATCCCATCGGAACGTGCGGGCGCGGCGCCTGTTGCAGCGCGACCACGTCTTCTTCCATCGAAGGCCCCTGATCGAGCGCCTGCTCCATCGCGGTCACGTCGGCTTCGATCCGGCGGGCCTTGGCATTGATTGGCTTGAGATGCTTCATTGCAAGCCCTTTCGGTTCGCGAACTGTTCAAGGAAACCGGGGTTCTTCTGCGAAAGCGTGCCGGTGATCGAGAGGCAGCGGTCGGTCCATTCGCGGATCCAGTCGCAGTAATGCAGGTTGGCATGGCCGGTATCGCCATAGCGGACGAAGGCTTCGTGATGGCACCCGCCCGCGCACAGCGGCCGTGCCCAGCACGATGCGCATTCATACTTTGCCGCCACGTGCCCGCGCGTGAGGAAGTCCTCGCGCTTTTCCTGGTCCAGCCCGGTGGAGATGTGGCCCAGCGTGTGCGTATCGGCATCGGTGAAACGGTGGCAGGGCGAAAGATCGCCTGCCGGGCTGACGCCGAGCAGGCCCAGCCCCGCACCGCACGGGTGCGATTTGTTGGTGCCCGCGATCAGTTCGCCCAGCGTTTCCGACACGTTGGTGAAGCCGTGCATCTGCCCGCGCAGGGCAAAGGCGAGCCATTCATCGGCCAGCGCGTGGAAGCCGCCGAGCACATCGGCCATGTCATCGCCATTCAGCGACCAGTCGCGTTCTTCGCCCGAGGTCGTCACCGGCGCGAAGCCGACTTCGTGGAAGCCGATATCGTCCTTGAGGAAGCGATAGATCGCAACCACGTCGGTCACGCCCTTGGTCAGCGTGACGCGCGCGGTGATGGCCCGCGTGCGGTGACGCGCGATCAGGCTGCGCAGGCGCGGTTCCATCACCGCAAAGCTGCCCTTGCCGTTCTTGTAGACGCGGCGGGTGTCCTGCATTTCCTGCGGGCCATCCATCGACACGGTGACGCCAACCGCGTTTTCCGAGAGGAAGTCGATGATCTCGTCGGTCAGCAGCGTGGCGTTGGTGGTCAGGCTGTAGGTGATCCTGCGCCCGGCCTCGGCGCTACGGGCGTTGGCATAGGCCACCGTTTCACGCAGCAGGCGGAAGTTCATCAGCGTTTCGCCGCCGAAGAAGGTGATGTGCACCGCCTCGCGGTTGCCCGCGCTGGCGAGCAGGAAATCGACCGAGGCCTTCGCCGTTTCGGGCGTCATGTATTTCGGCTTGCCGGTCTGGGTGGAAATCTTGTCGGCGCCGAATTCATAGCAATACGTGCAGGCCAGATTGCACTGGTTGGTGACATTCAGCACCAGCGCCTGAAGCGGATAATCGGCCGGCGGCGCGGCGGGCGTGGGCAGCGGGACGACCTGATCCGCTTCGATGGCGCGGGCAAGGCGCAGTTCGCGCACCAGCCCGTCTGCATCGCCGGCGGCCATGCCATCGGCCACCAGCGCGGCGATCAGTTCGCCGTGCGTCAGGCCTTCATCGCCCAGCAGCGTCATCACGCGGCGGGTGTCCTCGTCCAGCGCAAAGATCGCGCCCGCGGTGACAAGGTAGATGAAATCCGCGTCCGCCGCGCGGAATTCGTGCAGTTCGCCGCGGCGATAGCGGTGTGCCAGCGGGGCGCTCACTTCGACAGCTCCGGATTGTCCCAGCGTTTGAACGAGGGCACCGTGACCACGAGATAGGCCTTGGCGGTCAACGGCTTGCCAAGGCTGTCCTTTTCATCGCGCGCGGTGGCGACAACCCAGATATCGCCATAGTTGTTGCGGTTGGCGCTGCGCTGCGGGTTCGGCCCATCGAGGTTGGGGGTGAAGAAGCCCGCCTTGCTGAGCTTGCCGACATAGCCCTTGTCATCGTCGTACCAGGTGGCCTGAAACTCCTCGACCGAGAAATCGGCCGGGATCACGCCGATGCGCACGTCGTCCGCCGTGCCGGGCTTGCCATCGGCGCCCACATCGAAGCCGACCGCGTCAAACTGGCTGAAGCCCGCCGGATGGCGCGCCCCGCCCAGCCGCGCCACGGCGGTTTCAGGCGTGACCTTGATGTAATCGACCTTGCGATAGACCGGCAGCGCGGCGGCCAGAACGGCCGGCCCCACCGAAACATCGTGCGCGCCGGGAGCGGCGGTGGTCGCAGCATCGACCGTGACGACGAGTTCGGTGGGACTGGCCGAAACGACCCGCGTCACCGCAAGCCCGGTGCCGAGGTCGATATCGCGGGAGCTGGGCGAAGCGGGCAGCGCATCGCCATAGATGTGCAATTGCGTGCCCTTGCTGCCGGCCTTGATCGCCGCCGGGGAAATGGCGCCGATGGTGGGGCCGCCTTCGGCGCGGGTGAGCGTCACGTCGAAGCCGAATTCCTGATATTCGCCCCAGAACCAGCGGCCCGTCGCGCTCTTGCGATCAGGCGCGAACCACATCGTTTCGCGCATCGGCTGGTCCAGCGAATCCGGCCCGGCAGGTGCGGCACCCGTGGCGGTGCGGCCGCGCCATGAATAACCGGAATAGACGATGCCGTTGCCGGTGCTGCTGATGGCGGTGCCATCGGCCAGAGAGCGCAAGGCGGTGGCGGTGGTGAATTCGTCGTCCGCGCCGCCAGGGCTGACGGTCATCGTGCCGACAAAGCGCCCCTTGCCCGGCAGGCTGGCGCTGACCAGCCACTTGCCGGCAAGGTGCGGGGCCTGAATGCGTGAGGACCACGCCATCCATTCCGGCGTGCGCAGCGGCGCAACCTTGCGGATATAGTCCAGCGCGACCTGCCCATCGGTGAGCGCGAGTGCGCCGGGCTTGTTTACCACGGGCCTGGGTTCGCCGATGGTCGCGCCCGGTTCGTCGGTGGCGACCTTGCGATACTGCGCGTCGGCCTGCGAATAGAGCGCGATGTGGAAGTCCTGCAGGTTCTTCCATTCCAGCGACGAGCGCCGCCACGAAAGCGGCTGAGCAAAGGCGTGGCACGCGGCGCAGCCCTGCCGCACGGATTCGCTGGGGATGGTGGTTTCGTCCACCAGCCGCTTTTCGGTCAGGTACATCACCGGCTTCGCCTCTTCCGGGGCAAGGCCGTGGCTGTTCGACAGGTATCGCACGATGTGGCGCGCGTCTTCGGGGCTGACATCGGCGCCGTTCAGCTTGACCATGCGCTTGATCGCCTGATCCCAGCCTTCGGGCGTGGTACGGATCCACGAAATGCGTGAGAGATTGCCCTTCGCATCTGCAACATGGCAGGCGCCGCACTTCTCGCGCGTCAGGCCGTCGGTGACGGGAATGCCCTCTTCCGTCTCGGTCGGCTCGGCCATGCCGGCGCTGGCTTGCCCGGTGACGGCGGTGGCGGTGCCCAGCCCCGCCGCGCCCAGCAGGAGCAGCGTGGAAATGCGGCGGAACAGGCTCGATCTGGAACGATCGGAATCCGGAAGAGGCATGCGCGCAAGATCCCCCTGAAGGTTACCAGAGCAACGAGTCGCTCTGCTTCGATGGGTCAATCTTGACGGGTGTCCAGAATTCGTCAAACGCTTTGTTGCGGTGCGGAAAACCCTTTTAAGGGGCAGTGCACCGGCGGCGATAACATGCCCTCCCCGCCCCCTCTCGCACGCGGGAGGGGGCGGGTTCACACGGGCGCGCCGGGTCGGATCAGGCCAGCGTCAGGGGCAGCGAGCGCTGGCGCTTGCCCGTGGCCTGCCGGATGGCGTTGGCCACGGCCGGGATCACCGGGGGCAACGTGGGTTCGCCAAGGCCGGTGGGCGGGAAATCGTTCTTCACCCAGGTGATGGCGATCTCGGCCGGCTTTGCATCCATGCGCAGCAGCGGGAATTCGCCGAAGTTCTCGGCCATGACGCGGCCATGCTCCTGCACCACAGGCTGCCACACCAGCGCCTGCGCCAGGCCGTCGATGGCCGCGCCCTGCGCCTGATGCTCGGCATTGAGCGGGTTGATGATCTGGCTGCCGATGTCACCGGCGATCCACACCTTGTCCACTCGCACCGTGCCATCGGCCACGGTCACGTCCACCACTTCGGCAAAATAGCCGCGATGGCTGAAATAGAAGCCGAAGCCGCGTCCCTTTCCAGAAGTGGCGGAGGGCTTGCCGGTCCAGCCGGCGAACTTCGTCACCGCATCGATCACCGCGCGGGCGCGGCCGGTGTGGAACACAACCTCTTCACGCGCGGTGGGGATTTCACGCGAAGTGCTCAGCGTGCGGCGCATCAGCTCGGGCAAGTCGGTGCCCGCCGCCTCTGCCACTTCGTCAAGGAAGCCCTGAAACACGAAGGCCATCGCGTTCGAGGTCGGCGCACGCAGCCAGCCGGTGGTGAGGTTGGTCTCGAGGAACGACTGACCGAAATCGACGTGCGGCAGCACCGGCGCGGGGAATTCGCTGGCGGGCATTTCCGCCGCGCGCACGGCCTTGCCGTCTGCGCCAAAGGTGATGAAGTGGTCCTTCAACGCCACCAACGCGCCCTTGGCGTCGATGCCAGCGCTCAGGCGGTGCCAGCCGGCGGGGCGGTAGTAATCGTTGCGCAGGTCGTCGGTGCGATCATAGAGCAGCTTCACCGGCTTGCCCGGTAGCGCCTTGGCAACTTGCGCCACCAGCACCATGTAATCGTTCATCAGCCGCCGGCCAAAACCGCCGCCGATGCGCGTCATGTGAATGGTGATCGCCTCGGGCGCGATGCCGAGCATATCGGAGGTGTCCTTGCGCCCCCAATCCGGGAACTGCGTGGGCGCCCACACTTCCAGCTTGCCGTCATCATGCCACAACGCGGTGCAGTTCTGCGGCTCCAGCGTGGCGTGGGCAAGGAAGGGGTAGCTGTAATCGGCGGTGACGACCTTGGCCGCGCCGGCCAGCGCCTTGTCCGCATCGCCTGTCTTGAACAGCGATGCTTGCGCGGGCTTGCCCAGCAGGTCGGCTGCGGCGGCGGCATAGCCTTCGGTCGAAAAGCCGTCCTGCGCGGCGGTATCCCACTGCGCCACCAGCTTTTCGCGCGCCTTGGCTGCGGTCCACCACGATGTGGCGACGACCGCGAGCGCGTCGTTCTTACCCTTGGCGCACTGGCCGCTGCTGATTGGCACGACGGCAAGCACGCCCGGCAGCTTGCGCACCGCGCTGTCGTCAAAGCTGGCCAGCGTGCCGCCGATGGCGGGGCATTTCATCAGCGCGGCATGGACCATGCCCGGCAGGCGCGTGTCGATGCCGAACAGCGGCTCGCCCCGCACGATCTTGGGCGTATCCACCCCGCGCTGCGCGGTGCCGATGATGCGGAACGCGGACGGCGCCTTCAGCGGCACGCCCGCGAGTTCGGGCGCAGGCATCGTGGCGGCGAGCGGCGCCAGCGAGGCATAGGTCGCGCTGCTGCCGCCGGCCTTGTCCAGCACGCGGCCAGCCTCGGTGGTCAGTGTGGCGGCATCGACGCCCCATTGCCTGGCAGCGGCGGCCACAAGCATCGCGCGCGCAGCGGCGCCCGCCTGCCGCATGGGCAGCCAGTTGGTGGGCGTGGTCGTGCTGCCGCCGGCCACCTGCGTGCCGTATTTCGCGGTATCGGCGTCGGTCTGTTCGATCCGCACCTGATCCCAGCTGACGTCCAGTTCCTCGGCAATCAGCATCGGCAGCATGGTCTTCACGCCCTGCCCGATCTCGGGATTCTTGGCCCCGATGGTCACGGTGTTGTCGGCCGCGATGCGGATGAACGCGTTGACCATGACCGGCTGCGGCCCGGCAGTGCCAGCGGCAAGCGCCAGCTGCGCCTCGAACGTGAGCGCGGCCCCGCCCGCCAGCGAGGCGACGAGGAACGAACGGCGGTTGAGCGAAACAGACTGGCTCACGCTACGTCCTCCATCCCGGCGGCCTTGCGGATCGCCTTTTCAATGCGGATGTACGTGGCGCAGCGGCACACGTTGCCGTTCATGCCGCCGAGAATCTCGTCTTTGGTGGGCTTGGGCGTCTCGCTCAACAGCGCTGTGGCCGACATGATCTGCCCCGCCTGGCAATAGCCGCACTGCGGCACGTCGAGATCGACCCACGCATCGACCACCTTCTTGCCCACCGGCAGAGAGGCGACGTCCTCGATCGTCGTCACCTGCTTGCCCGCGGCATCGCCGATCGGCGTCTGGCACGATCGCACGGCTTGCCCGTCGAGCAGCACGGTGCACGCGCCGCACAGGCCCGCCCCGCAGCCGAACTTGGTGCCCGGCATGTCCAGATCCTCGCGCAGCACCCACAGCAGCGGCTTGTCCGCCTCTGCCTCTACCAGGCGCTTCTTGCGGTTGACGGTGATCGCGATGGCCATCTGCGTTGGTTTTCCATGAAAATCGGGGATCGGCCCATTCGGGGGAATTGGGCGGTGGAATGTTGGACAGGCTTCAAGTATCGGTCAAGCCCGTTGTTACGGCAATGCAGCATCGAATGACGCGCGAGGATAGATGGCGACTGAACCGGCCGAACAGGAAAGCCCCACCGCCGCACCGGCTTCGCGGCCCGGCACGTATGCCCGGGGCACCGAAACGGTCGATGCCATCCTGAAGGCCGCGCTGAAAGTGCTGATCGACGAAGGCGCGGCTGCCTTCACCATCCGCCGCATCGCCGCCGAATGCGGGATGAAAGTGGGCAATGTCAGCTATCATTTCCCGCGCAAGGAAATGCTGATCCAGATCCTGCTGGATGAACTGCTGGTCAGCTATGACAAGCTGCTGGAAGACCGCGTGCGCCAGCCGCACCTTTCGCCCGAGGAAAAGCTGCGGCTGATCATCGTGATCTGCCTTGAGGATATCGCCGGCAAGCGCACCACGCGATTGTTCACCGAACTGTGGGCGCTGGCCAACCACAACCCCTTCGTGGCCGACCGGGTGCGCGCGTTCTATCAGCGGGTACACGATTTCATCGGCGAATACGTGGCCGAACTGAACCCCGCGCTTTCGCCGGAAGAGGTGCAGACCGTGGCGCTGTACATCAGCGCTTCGATGGAAGGGGCAACGCCCTTCGTTGGCTTTGAAAAGCCGTGGGCGGTCAAGATGCCGGCCTACATCCTTGTTGCAAGCCACATGCTGGTGACGCTTGCCAAGACGATCACGCCGGATCAGATTGCCGGCCTGCAACAGACACCGGGCTGATCAACAACCCGCATACCGGGGGAAGTGCTGCCTGACGGAGAACGGCGCGCGTGGCACCGCGCGTCGCAAACGGGGTTTGCGCGATGGAGCAGGGATCCACGCGTTCCATGGCCGTCGGCATCGCCGCACCGCTGGCGGCCGCGATCGGCTGCCTGCAACCCGGCATCGACCCGGTTTTCCTGACCTTCCTTTCACACGCCAACGCGATTCCCACCGCCGCGCACGGGCTGGTGGTGGGCGCCACGCAAGGGGGTGCGGCACTGGGCGCGCTGGCCGTGTGGCGGCTGGGCGAAACGTTGCGCCACGGGGCCGTGGTCACCGCCGCTGCGGTGGGCGCGGCGTGTAGCCTGATGACCCCGTGGATGGAGGGCACCGCCGCCACGCTGGCAATCCGGCTCGGTTACGGGCTGGCGATGGGCATGGTCTATGCCCGCGCCATGAGCGACCACGCGGCACGGCGCCCGGGCCGGGCCTATGCTTCGGTCTATCTGGCGCAGTTGCTGCTGGCGACGCTGGCATCGGAACTGCTGCCCGAAGCCGCCGTACGGTTTGGTCCGGATGCCGCGCTGGAATTGCTGGCGCTGGCGCCCGCGCTTGCGTTTGCCGCGCTGCTGATCGGACGGCCCGCCGCTGCCGATCATACCCGGCAGGCGCAACACCGCGCGCCCGTGCCGCTGGCGGGGTGGGCGCTGGCGGCGGCGACGTTCTGGTTCATCTGCACGACGATGCTGGTGTGGAGTTCCACCGCCGCGCTCGCCAGCGCGGCCGGGATTGCCGACCGCACCATCGGTCATGCAGTCGCCATCGGATCGGTGGTGGGCGCGGCCACCGCGCTGGTGCTGATGCGCGACCGCCGTATTGCGCCGCTGCCTGTCACCGCGCTACTGTGCGGGCTTTCGCTCGCGGCGCCTTTGGCGATGACCGCGCCGGGAGCGGACCTTGCCTTCATCGCCTCGGTCATCGCGCTCAACATCGGATCGACCGCGATCATCATCCGCTGTTCGGCGCTGGCCACCGCCGCCAGCCCGGACGCGCGCTTTCGCACGTTCGTGGCCTGCACCCATGCGCTGGGCACCATCGCCGGGCCGCTGCTGGCCGCCGCGATCATGCAGTGGCGCGGGCTTGAGGGGCTGCCGCTGGGCGTGGCCGCCAGCCTTTGCGCCAGCCTTGGCGCGATTGCCATTGCCTGCCACGCCGGCCGTTCGCGCGCCGGGCTCCACCCTTTTAAGCCCGGCAGCGGGCAAAGCCCTTCGCAGGTGCGAATGGCGCTTGACTAACCTAGGACGCGCGTCAAGACTTGTGATCGCACATGGACGTACCGCGTTTCGGCGCGCCGCACTTTGCGGGCCACCGACGCGCGAATTGAGGGGCATAGTCACGATGAAGTCCTCTTCCTTGGCCACGATTTCCGCCGCCGCACTGGCGTTCACGCTGGGATCACTGGGCGGCTCGGCCGCTGCGCTGGCGGCGCCGGTTTCCACCGATCCCGAAGAATCCGACGTGCGCACGCTGGATGCGCCCAAACCCGGCTGGTTCTTTATCCAGCGTGGCTTTGTGATCGGCGGCACGCTGATCTACGATTCGGCCTCGGGCAAACTGCTGGGCCAGGTGGAAACCCCGGTGCTCAGCGACATGGCGCTCGATCCGGCGGGCAAGGCCTATTACGTCGCGCAATCGATCTGGACCAAGGGCACGCGCGGGGTCCGGCAGGACTTCGTCACCGTGTACGACAGCGCCGGACTGAAAGTGCAGACCGATATCGACATCCCCGGCCGCCTGCTGGTGGGCGGGCGCAAGAACAACTTCATCGTCAGCGAAGACGGCAAGTGGGGCTTCGTCTACAATTTCAGCCCCGCCTCGTCGGTCAACGTCATCGACCTTGCCCGGCGCAAGTTCGCCAAGGCGATCGAACTGCCCGGCTGCGCCGACCTGATCCCCAACCCGGGCGTCGGCTTTTCCGCGCTCTGTTCTGACGGGTCGATGGCAACGGTGGCGGTCATGGGCGTCAAGCCGGTGATCACGCACACCGCGCCGTTCTTCAACGCCACGACAGATCCGGTGTTCGACAACTTCGCCTATGACAAAGCGCGCAAGCAGCTGGTGATGATGACCTACACCGGCCTTGTCAGCACCGCCGCGATCTCGGCCAGGCCAACCATTGGCGAGCCGTTCTCAATCCAGCAGGCCGCCGGCATCCGCAAGGGCGATCCCGCCCCGCTGGAAGTGAACTGGTTCCCGGGCGGCGGCCAGCCAATGGCGCTGCACCGGCCCACGAACACACTGTATGTGCTGATGCACAAGGGCGAATACTGGACGCACAAGGACGGGGCCGAGGAAATCTGGGCGGTCGACCTTTCCGCCAAGAAGGTGACGAAGCGCTTTGGCGTTGAGGGCAAGCCCGAAGCCATCGAAGTGACGCAGGACGCCGCGCCGCGCCTGATCGTGACCGGGGACGACGAAGTGGCCCGCGTGATCGATCCCGCCACTGGTGCGGTGCTCCACACCATCGAAAAGGCCGGCAGCGGGCCGATCACGGTGATCGAACCGTGATCGAAGGCCCTGCCCTCATTGGCGCCATCCTTGCGCCCATCGGCCTTGCCGCATCGGTTGGCGTGGGGCTGGTGTTCGTGGCTGCGGGCCTTGCCAAGCTGCGCCACCGCGACGTGCTGCCCGGCGTGATCGCCAACTACCGCCTGCTGCACCCTGCGCTGGTTGCGCCGGTGGCGGCCGTGCTGCCGCTGGCGGAACTCGCGGCAGGCGTGGGGATGCTGGGCGGATTGCGGCTGGCGGCGCTGGCGGGGGCGCTTCTGCTCGTCGCCTTTGCGCTGGCCATGGCGATCAACGTGGGGCGCGGGCGGACGCACATCGATTGCGGCTGCGGCCGTTCGCAATTGCGCCAGCCTGTCAGCCTGCTGCTGGTCGTGCGCAACGTGGTGCTCGCCGCCCTGCTCGCCCCCCGTCTGATCGCCGCGCCCGCGCCGGACATGGCCACCGCGCTGGTGGCGCTGGCGGGCGGCATTGCCCTTTTCGTGCTTTTCCAGCTGGTGGGCGGGCTTGCGGCGCTGGCCGCATCGCCGCTGTCAGCGGGCCGGAGGTAAACCCGATGATGACGACGCTGATCGTATCGCAAGTGATTTCGTGGATCGTGATCCTCGTGCTGGGCGTGGCGCTGCTGGCGCTGGCGCGGCAGGTGGGCGTGCTGCACATGCGCGTGGCCCCGGCGGGCGCGCTGACCACGGCGGGCGGACCTTCGGTGGGCGCCAGTAGCCCGGCGATCCCCGCACGCACCATCGATGGCGCTCCGGTGACCATCGGCGGCGCGGCGCCCGGCGCGGCGCTGCGGCTGCTGATGTTCGTTTCGGCCAGCTGCCCGCTGTGCAAGAACCTGATCCCGATGGCCAAGAGCTTTGCGCGCGACGAACGCGTGCAGCTGATCTTCGTGGGCGATGACGAAGAAGCCGTGCAACGCGGCATGATCGATGCGCACGGCCTTGCCGGCTACCAGTTCGTCAACGGGCCGGACGTGGGCCAGGCCTTCGCCGTGGGCAAGCTGCCCTATGCCGTGCTGATGGATGCAGACGGCGTGGTGCTGGCCAAGGGCCTCGTCAACAGCCGCGAACATCTGGAAAGCCTGGTGATCGCGCATGAAATGGGCGTGCGCAGCGTGCAGGATTACATCAAGGGCATGAAGGCCGAACTGGCCTGAGCCGTTTGCGGACCGGACAACAGGGGATTTTGCGATGAAGACGTTCGATCCTGATGGCCTTGGCGAAAAGCTGCTGCGGCGCTTTGCCGGCGGCACATCGCGCCGGGGCATGCTGGCCCGGCTGGGCACGGCCATCGTGGCGGCGCCGGTGTTCCCGCTGCTGCCCGTCAGCCGGGCCGAAGCGGCCAAGCCCGACCGCTCGCCCGAAGCCAAGACGATCTTCGCCCGCAACGCGCAGACCAGCGACGATACGAAGTGCGATTACTGGCGCTATTGCGCCATCGACGGATCGCTGTGCAGCTGTTGCGGCGGCGGCATTCACACCTGCCCGGCGGGCGCGGAGCCATCACCCGTTTCGTGGGTCGGCACCTGCATCAATCCCGAAGACGGCAAGGCCTATCTGATTGCCTACCGCGATTGCTGCGGCAAAGCCTATTGCGCAAAGTGCGATTGCAACAACACCGACCGCGAGACGCAGCTTTACACACCGCAGCTCAACAACGATATCATCTGGTGCTTTGGCACCACCAGCATGGAATACCACTGCTCCACGGCGGTGCTGGTGGGCGCGGCCTGAACGGACGGACGGCAATGACGCGCGGATTTCTGGCAATTCTGGCAGGGGCGGCAACCGTCGCGGCACTGGCCGTGCACGCCGCCCCGGCGACGCCCGATCCGCACAGCACCCTTGCCGATCCCGAACAGGCGCGCATCGATTACATCGAGAACTGCGCCGGCTGCCACGGCGTCAGCGGCGATACCGTGCCGGCCAAGCTGCCCGAACTGCAAGGCCGCGTCGGCTGGTTCATGTGCACGCCCGAAGCGCGCGCCTATCTGATCCGCCTGCCCAACGTAGCGCACAGCCGCATTGCCGATAACGACCGACTGGCCGACATGATGAACTACGTGGTGTTCGTGCTGGGCGAAGGCAGCGCGCCTGCGGGAACAAAGCCCTTCACCACGCAGGAAGTGGCGCATGAACGCCAGTTCGCATTGTCCGAACAATCGCTGACGGCAGAGCGCCTGCGGCTGGCCCGGCAAGTGATCCGCGTCTGCCACGCGCCGCAATCGATCAAGCTGCTCTATCCGGGCGAAACCCGGTGATCGCGCCCACGCCTGCCGATATCCTGCGCTTTCTGGCGCAAGGCACCCGCGATGGCATCGACGGCACGCTGGTGACGCTGACCGGCATCGAAGGCTCGTCGTCACGCAGCGTCGGCACGCAGATGGCGGTGCTGGCGGACGGGCGGCACCTCGGCTCGTTCTCGGGCGGCTGCGTGGAGCGCGCGGTGATCGAGGAGGCGCTCGATGTGCTCACCACCGGGTGCCCGCGCACCGTTCGCTATGGCACCGGGTCGCCTTATATCGACCTGCGCCTGCCCTGCGGCGGCGGGATCGACCTGTTGTTAACGCCCCGGCCGGATCCGGCAGCGGTCACCGCCGTGCTGGCCGCGCTGGACCGGCGGCAGCCCGCCACGTTGGCGCTGGGCGCGTGGAGCCAACCCTATCGCCCCGGCCTGCGCCTTCTGGCGTTCGGTCACGGCGAGGATCTGCTCGCGCTGGTGCGGCTGGCGCGCAGCTTCGGGCTGACGGTCGAAGCCTATGCGCCCGAAACCGACCTGCACCGTGCGGAAGGCATCGCGCCCATGAAAACGCGCGACCAGCTACCGCCCGTGGCCGGCGATGCGTGGACGGCGATCGTTTTTGCCTTCCATGATCGCGATTGGGAAGAAGCCCTGCTGCCGCAGGCACTTGCCCTTCCCGCGTTCTACCATGGCGCCGTCGGCAGCCGCCGCACGCACCGCGCGCGGGTCGAGGCGCTGCACCGTGCAGGCGTGCCGCAGGCGCGGATAGAGGCCTTGCGCGGTTCCATCGGCCTGATCCCCGCCACGCGCGATCCGGCCACGCTGGCGCTGTCGATCCTGGCCGAACTTGTGCAGGATTATCAGGCCTGCGCCGGCGCGCCGCTGTGGTCGGCGGCCCATGCCGTCCCCTGATTTTTCCGGCCCTGAATTCGAAGACATTGCGCTGGTCCTGCTTGCTGCGGGACGCGCGGAACGCTTCGGCGGGGGCAAGCTTCAGGCGCTGCTCGCAGGCCGCCCCGTGCTGACCCACGTGGCGGACCATCTTGCCACGTTGCCCTTCGCCGCGCGTTTCGTGACAGGCACAGCCGCCCTGCCCGGCTACACCGGCCTGCCGCTTGATCCACCGGACGCGCCGCAATCGCGCTCGCTTGGCCTGGGTGTCGCCGCCGCGCGCGATGCCGGGGCGCGGGCGGTGCTGATCGCGCTGGGCGACATGCCGCTGGTGCCCGCCAGCCATTTCCGCGCGCTGGTTGCCGCCTTCGATGGAAACCGCATCGCCAGCCGCAGCGGCAACACATCCATGCCGCCCGCGCTGTTCGGCGCGCAGCATTTCGAAGCGCTGATCGCACTTTCCGGAGATCGCGGCGCGGGCGCCCTGCTGCGCGATGCCCCCGCGCTACCCCTGCCCGCAAACGCCGCGCTGGATATCGATACGCCCGAAGACCTCGCCCGCGCCGAAGCCCTGCTCACCACGATGGGACCCGCATGACCCCGCTTTCCAACCGTTCGCTGATCGAGATCGACCGTGACCACCTGATCCACCCGGTCATGTCGTTTCGCGGCCATGAAAAGGCGGGCGCGCGCATTCTCGAATCCGGCGACGGCATGTGGCTGACCGATATCGACGGCCGCCGCATGATCGATGCCTTCGCGGGCCTGTGGTGCGTCAACGTCGGCTATGGGCAGGACTCCATCGTGGACGTTGCCGCCGAACAGATGCGCAAGCTACCTTATGCCACCGGCTTTTTCGGCTTTGCCTGCGAAAGCGCGATCCGGCTGGCGGGCGAACTCACCGCGCTGGCGCCCGCCGGGCTTGACCACGTCTATTTCACGCTCGGCGGTTCGGACGCGGTGGACAGCGCCATCCGCTACATCGTGCATTACATGAACGCCACCGGCCGCCCGGAAAAGAAGCACTTCATCGCGCAGGTCAACGGCTACCACGGATCGTCCAGCATGGGCGCGGGCCTGACCGCGCTGCCGCACATGCAGCGCGGGTTCGACGTGCCGCTCGGCTGGCAGCACCACATCCCCTCGCCCTTCGCCTATCGCCACCCGGCGGGCGACGATCCGCAGGCGCTGATCGCCGCCAGTGTCGCCGCGCTGGAGGCCAAGGTGGCCGAACTCGGCGGGCCGGACAAAGTCGCCGCCTTCTTCTGCGAACCCGTGCAGGGGTCTGGCGGCGTGATCGTGCCGCCGGTCGGCTGGCTGAAAGCCATGCGCGCGGCGTGCACGCGGCTGGATATCCTGATGGTGGCGGACGAGGTCATTACCGGCTTCGGCCGCACCGGGCCGTTGTTTGCCTGCAATACCGAAGGCGTTTCGCCCGATCTGATGACGATGGCAAAGGGCCTGACCGGCGGCTACATGCCGATGGGCGCGGTGATGATGGCCGATCACGTCTATCAGGGCATTGCCGATGGCGCCGACCCCAGCCTGCCCATCGGCCACGGCTATACCTATTCCGCGCACCCCGTGTCCGCTGCGGTCGCGCTGGAATGCCTGCGCCTGTACCAGTCGGGCCTGCTCGCCAACGGCGAACGCACGGGCGCGCGCTTCAGCCAGCATATGGAAGCGATCAAGGATCACCCGCTGGTGGGCGATGTGCGCTGGCGCGGCCTGCTCGGCGCCATCGAACTGGTGAACGACAAGGCGGCGAAGACCAACTTCGCCTATGACACCGGCATCGCGGCCAAGCTGGCGCAAATCACGTGGGACGAAGGCCTGCTGGTGCGCTGTTTCGCCAACGGCGCCTTGGGCTTTGCCCCCGCGCTGTGCTGCACCGAAGGCGAGATGGACGATATCTTCCACCGCGTGCACCGCACGCTGGACAAGCTGCTGGATTATCCGGAAATCCGCGCAGCCATGGCCTGATCGCCGCTACGGTTGCGCCCAACGAACGATCCCGCAACCGCGATCCCCAGCACCACAAGGCTGCTTACCAGCTCCGCGCGCGATCCGGGGCGCGTGGCCATCGCGCCCAGCACCGCCAGCATCGCGCCAAGCGTGATCCGCGCGCCCCACGGGTGCAGCCACATCAGGATCGTCGCGCCCTCGGTCCCTTCGCGCTTGCGCATCTCCAGCTGCGCCAGGCACACGAACATGTAGATGAAGATCATCAGCGCGCCCGATGCGTTGACCAGAAAGCTGAACACCAGCTCGGGCGAAAGGACAGACGCGGCAAGCGCGACATAAGCGAACAGACTGGCGATCAAGGTGGCGCGAACCGGCACCGAGCGGCGGCTGAGCGGCGCCAGCGCGCGCGGCGCATCGCCCTTGTCCGCCAGCACGTAAAGCACGCGCGATGACACATACATGCCCGAATTAAGGCACGACGTGACCGCCACCAACACCAGCAGGTTCATCATGTCGCCCGCGTGCGGAATGTGCATGGCGTCCAGCGCCTGCGCAAAGGGGGATTTGCCCGCCACCACCTTGTCCCACGGCATCACCGCCACGATCAGGCCAATGGACAGGACATAAAACAACAGGATGCGCGCGGCGATGCTGGCGGTCAGCCGCGCGATTACCTTGGCCGGTTCATGCGCCTCGGCCGCCGCAACGGTGGCGATTTCGGCGCCGCACAGCGCAAAGATCACGCTGGTCACGCCCGCCACCACCGCGCCCCAGCCCTTGGGCGCAAAGCCGCCGTGCGCCGCCAGATTGCCAAAGGTCTGCCCGGTGGGCGATGTCAGCCCGGTGGCCCAGCTTCCGGCGATCAGGATGAACGCGACGATGGCCCCCACCTTGGTCAGCGAAAGCCAGAACTCGAACTCGCCGTAAGACCGCGCGGACAGCAGGTTCACGCCGGTCAGCAAGGCCAGCAACACCGATCCGATCAGCCACACCGGCAGCGGTATCCAGCCATGCAGGATCACCGCCCCGGCAATCGCCTCGATCGCCACCACCACGACCCAGAAATACCAGTAGAGCCACCCGCACACGAAGCCGGCGCGGTCGCCCAGCCCCATCCGCACCAGTTCGCTGAACGATCCGGCGCCGGGATGGCGGCTGGCCATCTCGCTCAGCATCCGCATCACCATCAGGATCACGGTGCCCGCCACGATATAGCTGACCAGCACCGCCGGCCCGACTTGCGCGATGGAGGTGCTGGACCCCACGAACAGCCCCGCCCCGATGATCCCGCCAATCGCGATCATCGAAACGTGCCGCGATTTCAGCGTGGCGGCGAGGCCGGACGGACGGGTGCCGGATGCGTGGTGAACGGTCAACGGCTTCCCCCCGTGGTGATGACGCCCAGTCTTGCGCCGCTTGCCGTGGCGGTCAACGGATTGCATCGTCCTTGTTGGTCAGGATCAGGCGGCGCGCACCCGCGTGATCACATCCTGAAACGCGCGATAGGCGTCCTCGCCCAGATATTGCCCATACTTGCATCGCGCCATCGCATCGGCGGGGGGGAAGATCGCCGGATTGTCGCGATAGTCGGGCGGCATCAGCGCCAGCGCCGCCGCGTTGGGCGTGGGGTAAGCGATGGTGCGCGCAATGTCCGCCCCGGCATCGGCGCCCAGCACGTGGTTGATAAAGGCATGCGCCGCATCCGGATCGGGCGCGCCGGTGGGAATGCACAACTGGTCGGACTGCATCACGCTGCCTTCACGCGGGACGACGAAGGCCAGGTCCTTGTCCTCCTTCATCACTTGCGCGATGTCGCCGTTGTATTCGATGACCAGATCGCAATCGCCCGACAGCAGCAGGTCCTGCCCGTTGTCGTCGTGGAAGGTGGCGACATTGGGCTTTTGCCGGATCAGCATGTCCTGCACCTTGGCCAGCGCAGCCTGATCGAAGCGGTTGATGTCCGCGCCCAGATAGATCTCGCTCAGGCGGCACAGGTCAGCCGCATCGGAAACCAACGCGATCCGCCCCTTGTAGGCGTCGGAGTCCAGCACCCATTTCCAGCTGTCGGGAACGCTCTTCACCTTGCTCTTGCGATAGCCGATGCCCATCACCAGCCAGGTGTAGGGCATCGACAGCTTGCGCCCCGGATCGAAGGGCGCGTCCTGAAACGCAGGCGCGATGTTGCGCATGTTGGGGATTTTCGCGTGGGTGAGCGGCATCAGCATCCCGGCCTTGCCCATCCGCTCCACAAAATCGTTGCTCGGCACGATCACGTCATAGCCGGGATTGCCGCCGCGCAGCTTGGCAAACAGTTCGTCGTTGTTGGAGAACAGGCTCATGTTCACATGAACGCCGCTGGCCTTTTCAAAGCCTTGCAACGTGTTCTTCCCGACATAGGTGTCCCAGGTATACAGCTGCAACTGCCGTCCGGTCTTGCGCTTGCAGCCCGCCAGCCCGGAAAAGCTGATCCCCACCGCCGCCGCGCCCAGCCCGGCCAGAAACCCGCGCCGCGATCCCCCGCGCCTTGATCCGGATTGCCGCATCATGCCCTCGCTGCCTGCGCCCCGATGGGGCCATGCGGCGATGCTATGTGATCACAGGCGGCGCTGTAAAGCCGCACCCGCAACAAGGGTTATCCGTGCAGCTTTTCCCAGTCGCGCATCAGATCGTGGCAATCGCCAATGTCCCCGGCGATCGCCTCGCGCAGCGCGCTCGCATCGCCTGCCGCGATCGCCGTGGTCGCGGCCTTGTGATGGTCGATCATGCTCGCCGTGCCATATCGGCCATAGACCACGCGCATGAACGGGCCGAACTGCATCCACAGGCTTTCGATCATGCGGTTCGCCAGCGGCATCGGCGCCGCGCCATAGATCAGCGCGTGAAAGCGGAAGTTCGATTCCATATAGCCGTTCACATCGCCATCGCGCAGCGCATCGTCGGTGGCATCGTCCGCCGCGCGGATCTGGCGCAGGCGTTCGGCGTCGATGAACGGCAGCGCTTCCTCCGCCGCCAGCGGCTCCAGCAAGGTGCGCAGCCGCATGATTTCCTGAAAGCGCGCCTGCGTCATCCGGGGCACCATCACCGCCCGCTTTGACCGGATTTCCACCGCGCCTTCGGCCGCGATCCGGCTCAGCGCGTCGCGCACGGGCATCTGGCTCACGCCCATCTGCTGCGCCAGCCCGCGCGTGGAGATGCCCACCCCCGGCACGATCCGCCCGGTGATCAGGCGAAAGCGCAAGTCGTCATAGACCTGTTCGCGCAGCGAAGCCGTTGCCCCGCCGCTTTCGTCCTCGCCGGCCTGCGCCAGACCCGCCGCTTCGTTCGCCGCCGTTTCCTTCATCGCCCGCGATCTTACAACAAGCCCCCCGGCAATCAATGTCCGCCCAACAAGGGCGGCCGGTTTGCGTTGACGGCACGGCACCACAGCCGATAACTGTGATCTTAGTTTAAACGACCGGACGAACATGCATGGCCCGCGTTCGCAACCACGATATCCCCGCGCTGCGCCAGCTGGACGTGGCCCACCACCTGCCCGCGCAATCGAGCTATGCCCTGCAACGCGACATGGGCGGCAGCCGCATCATCACCCATGCGCAGGGTTGCACGATTTATGACGGCGAAGGCCACGCTCTGCTAGATGGCATGGCCGGCCTGTGGTGCGTCAACGTCGGCTATGGCCGCACCGAACTGGCGGCGGTGGCCGCGCGGCAGATGGAGGAACTGCCGTTCTACAACACGTTCTTCCGCACCGCCACGCCGCCGCCCATCGAACTGGCGGCCAAAGTCGCCAGCCTGCTCGGCGACGACCTGCAACACGTGTTCTTCAACAACTCCGGCTCTGAATCGAACGACACCGTGTTCCGGCTGGTGCGCACCTACTGGGCGCTGAAGGGCCAGCCCGCGCGCACGATCTTCATCAGCCGCCACAACGCCTACCACGGCTCCACCGTCGCCTCGGCCAGCCTTGGCGGCATGACCTTCATGCACGCGCAGGGCGGCCTGCCGATCCCCGGGATCGAACACGTGATGCAGCCCTACCCCTTCGGCGAAGGCTTTGGCGAAGACCCCGACGCATTCGCCGCCCGCGCCGCACAAGCCATCGAGCACCGCATCCTTGCCGTCGGCCCTGAAAACGTCGCCGCCTTCATCGGCGAACCGGTGCAGGGCGCGGGCGGCGTCATCATTCCCCCGCCGGGGTACTGGCCGCGCGTGCAGGCGATCTGCCGCAAATACGGCGTGCTGCTGGTGATGGACGAGGTGATCTGCGGCTTCGGCCGGCTGGGCCAGTGGTTCGGCTTCCAGCACTATGGCCTCTCGCCCAACATCGTCTCGATGGCGAAGGGCCTGTCGTCGGGTTACCTGCCGATTTCGGCCACCGGCGTTTCGTCCGAGATCGTCGAAACGCTGCGCGCATCGGGCGAGGAGTTCGTCCACGGCTACACCTATTCCGGCCATCCGGTCTGCGCCGCGGTGGCTCTGGCCAACATCGCCATTCTTGAGGACGAACGCCTTGTCGAGCGCGTCCGCGACGATGTCGGCCCGTATCTGGCGATGGCGCTGGCCCGGCTGGCCGACCATCCCCTCGTGGGCGAGGTCCGCTCGCTCGGGCTGCTCGGCGCGGTGGAGATCGTTTCCGAAATGGGCACCAACCGCCGTCACGGAAAGGGCGGTCAGGCTGGCCCCATCGTGCGCGACCACTGCATCGCGCGCGGCCTGATGGTCCGCGCCGTTCGCGATTCCATCGTGATGAGTCCCCCGCTGATCATCACCCACGAGGAGATCGACCGGCTGGTACGCATCATTGGGGAGGCGCTGGACGCCGCGATGGAGCAGCTCGCGGCGCTGTGACCGCGTCCTAGACCACGCCCAGATAGGTCTCGTATTCGAAGCGATCGATGTGGCTCAAGAACGCCTCGCGGTCCTGCTGCTTGCAGGCCACCAGAATATCGCGGAACCGTTCGCCAAAGATGCGCGCCACCCGGTCCGAACCGGCAAAGGCGGCAATCGCCGCGCCCCATTCCACCGGCAGGGGCCGCCCTTCGCCGGGATCGGCGGGGTCTTGCGGCGGGGGCGGCAATATCCCTGCGTCCATGCCTTCCAGCATCGCGCCCAGCATCGCTGTCAACGCCACATAGGGGTTCACGTCCGCGCCGGAAATGCGGTGTTCGATCCGCGTGGCCTTCGCCTCTCCGGTAATCACGCGCACCGCCGCGCTGCGATCGTCCAGCCCCCAGCTTGCCGAAAGCGGCGCATGGGCATCGGGGCGGAACCGGCGATAGGAATTGGCGTGCGGGGCAAACGCCAGCATCGTTTCGGGCATTGCCGCCAGCAGGCCTTCGACCGCGTAATACAGCATGTCGCTGGCCCCGCCGCCCGCCTTTGCAAACGGCAGGCCGCCTTGCGCGTCCAACAAGCTGGCATGGATATGCATGCCGCTGCCCGAAAACGCGCCATAGGGCTTGGCCATGAACGTTGCGCCCAGCCCGGCCTTCATCGCCAGCGCGCGCACCAGCCGGCGCAGCAGCAGAACGTCGTCCGCCGCCGCAAGTGCATCGGCGCGGTGGCGCAGGTTCAGCTCGAACTGCCCCGGCCCCGCCTCGCTGATCATGCCGTCGGCCGGGATGCCCATCGCGGCGGCGGCGGCAAAGATCGCGCCGAACAAATCGGCATGGGCGGCCAGAGCGCTGGTGGACAACGTGTCGCTGCGGCGCGCCATGCCATCCGGCGGCACCGGGCGGCCATCCTCCAGCCGATAGAGATAGAACTCCAGCTCCATCGCCACTACCGGCGTCAGCCCCCGCGCGGCATAGCGTGCCAGCACCCGTTCCAGCGCGCCGCGCGGATCGGGCAACGCGTCCCGCATCGCCACGAAGCACTGCGCCACACCCTCGCCCATCGGCACCAAGCGCCCCGCCACGGGAAAGCACAGCCCATCGGGATCGCCCGTGCCGAACGCCAGCCCCGCCGCCGGCACATCGCAGCCCCACACGTCCTGCGCAAACACCGACAGTGGAATGGGCAGGCCCTTGGCATCCAGCGCCAGCGCCTTGTCACGGTCCAGCCATTTGCCCTTGGCCGCGCCGGTCAGGTCGAACAGGAAGGCTTCCACCCGGGTCACCTCGGGATGGGCATGAAGCCACGCGGCAAGGCCGCCGCCTGCTGGGTCGTTCGCCATGTGTGATCACATATGGAACGCCCGCACCACTGTCCAGTGCGGCGCTCCACCCTCGTTGCGCCACCCTCTTTGGCTGCGTCCGTTGACGCCGCCCGATCCTGCGTGCCATCGGAGGACCTGCGAAAGGGGATACGATGGGGAAAGCGCAGGCATGAACGCATCCTGGCGGCGCGAACGCGTGGCGTTCCTGTCCACCCTCACCGCGCCGGCGGCGTGGATCGTGCTGTTCTTCGTGATCCCGCTCGGCGTGATCTGGGCCTACAGCTTTGGCCGCACGCTGGGGCTGACCGAAGTGGCCGTTACCGGCACGCTCGACAACTACGCCCGCCTTGCCGATCCCGTTTACCTGATGATCTTTGCCAAATCGCTGGCCTTCGCCGCGATCACCACCGCCGTCTGCCTGCTGGTCGGCTTTCCTTATGCGCTCGTGATGACCTTCGCGGCCCCGCGCGCCAAGGTCCTGCTGTTGCTGGGCATCATGCTGCCATTCTGGACCAACCTGCTGGTGCGCACGTACGCGCTGATGGCGGTGATGCGTACCGAAGGCTGGATCAACGATGCGGCGGGCTTTTTCGGGCTCGGTCCGTTCGAGATGCTGCACACCAACTTCGCGGTGATCGTGGGACTGGTTCAGGTGCACCTGCCGTTCATCGTGCTGCCGCTTTATTCCACGCTCGACCGGCTGGACCGCTCGCTGCTTGAGGCCAGCCTCGATCTCGGCGCCGGTCATGTGCGCACCATCCTGAACGTGGTGGTGCCGGTGGCGCGGCCCGGCATCCTTTCGGCGGTGATGCTGTGCTTCATCCCCGCGCTGGGATCGTACCTGACGCCCGACCTGCTGGGCGGGCCGGACAGCCAAATGATCGCCAGCGTGATCGAACGCCAGTTCAAGCGCGCCAACGACTGGCCGTTTGGCGCGGCGCTCTCGTTCGTGCTGATGTACCTGACTCTGGCCGCGATGGTGGTGCGCGCGTGGCAGGAACGCCGCAAGGGAGCGCCCGCATGAAGCGGCAGCCGATCGGTCCGCTCGATTATGCGCGCCGCTGGCCGCTGCGCCTGTGGGTGGGCGCGGTACTGCTGTTCCTGTACCTGCCGCTCGCCAGCCTGATCCTGTTCAGCTTCAACGACAGCCGCCGCACCATCCGCTGGGAAGGCTTCACGCTGGATTGGTACGGCCGGATGATGAACGACGGCGCGCTGATCGATGCCTTCATCAATTCGCTGACCATCGCGGCGCTTTCCACCATGGTCAGCGTGGTGCTGGGCGCGATGACCGCCATCGCGCTGTGGCGTTTCCGCTTTCCCGGCCGTGGCCTGTTCGACGGGGCGGTGACGCTGCCGATCGTGGTGCCGGAAATCTGCATGGGCGTGGCGATGCTGGTGTTCTTCGGGCAAGTGCTGCCGTGGCCGCGCGATCTGGCGTGGCCTTTCGATCTGGGCGCCATAGTGATCGCGCACATCACCTTCAGCTTTCCGTTCGTGGCCGTGGTGGTGCGCGCGCGGCTCGCCAGCTTCAACCGCGAGATGGAGGAAGCCGCGCGCGATCTGGGCGCGGGCGAGATGCGCGCGCTGCTTGACGTGCTGCTGCCCCACATCCGCCCCGCGCTGGTGGCGGGCGCGCTGCTGGCCTTCACGCTCAGCCTCGATGATTTCGTCATCACCTTCTTCACCGCCGGGCCGAACACCGTGACCTTCCCGGTGAAGATCTATTCGATGGTCCGTTTTTCCGTGACGCCCGAGGTGAACGCCGCTTCCACGGTGCTGATGGCGATCACCGTGATCCTGACGCTGCTGGCGATGAAATTGCAGGGCCGCGAACTGGCAAAGATCGAACAGGGGCACTAACGCATGACCACCAAGCCCCTGATCCGCTTTGAAAACGTCAGCAAACATTTCGGCAATTTCATCGCCGTGGACGATGTGACGCTGGATGTGCACGAAGGCGAATTCTTCACCCTGCTGGGTCCATCGGGCTGCGGCAAGACCACGCTGCTGCGGATGCTGGCAGGTCTGGAGATGCCCACCAGCGGCCGCATCCTGCTGGGCGGCGTGGACATGACCGCCGCCCCGCCCAACAAGCGGCCGGTGAACATGGTGTTCCAGTCCTACGCCGTGTTCCCGCACCTGAGCGTGGCGGACAACGTGGCCTATGGCCTGAAGATCGACCGCGTGCCCCGGCCCGAGCGCGACGAGCGCGTGGCCGAGGCGCTGCGGCTGGTGAAGCTGGAGGACTTTGCCGCACGCAAGCCCGACCAGCTTTCCGGCGGCCAGCGCCAGCGGGTGGCGCTCGCCCGCGCGCTGGTGAAGCGGCCGCGCGTGCTGCTGCTGGACGAACCCCTGTCCGCGCTCGACGCCAAGCTGCGCGAGGCGATGCGCGCCGAACTTGCCGCAATCCAGCAGCAGGTGGGCGTGACCTTTGTGATGGTCACCCACGATCAGGACGAGGCGCTGGCCATGGCCAGCCGCTGCGCGCTGATGAACCGGGGCCAGTTGCAGCAGGTGGCCGCGCCGGCAGACCTGTATGAATACCCCGCCAACCGCTTCGTGGCGGACTTCATCGGCACCATCAACATGATCGAAGGCACGCTGGGCGTGGACGAACCGGACCACGCCGCCGTGACCAGCGACGCGCTGGACGTGCCGGTTTTCGTGGACCACGGCGTCACCGGCGCGCCCGGTACGCCGGTGTGGGTGGGCATCCGGCCCGAAAAAATCGCGCTGACGCAGATCGACCAGCCCCGCCCCACCGGCCCTGCCGCAA
Source organism: Pseudomonadota bacterium (assembly GCA_039804665.1). Lineage (GTDB taxonomy): Bacteria > Pseudomonadota > Alphaproteobacteria > Sphingomonadales > Sphingomonadaceae > Novosphingobium. Next base: position 34,026 of record JBDLVU010000017.1, read on the forward strand.
TGCCCCACGCCAACGTGACCAGCGGGGTGATCGTGCGATCGGCCTATCAGGGCGCGGTCACGCTGCACGACGTGGAAACCGCCACCGGCACGGTGCTGAAGGTCTCGCACGTCAACGGTGAGCGCGCCGCCGCTGCCGCGCTGCCCGTGGGTGCCAGCGTATGGCTTTCGTGGCCCCCACGCGCGCCGGTGGTCATGCTGGGCTGAGCAGGATCGACTCGCGCGGCGATTGCGCTATGGCGCTTTTCCTTGGATCGGGAAGGGTAAGGCATGGGGCTTTCGCGCCGGGTATTTCTTGCGCAGGCAGGTCTGGCAGGCATCGGGCTCAGCTTTGGCGGCTGCGCGCGCCAGCATGGGCGCACGCTGAACCTTTATACCTGGGATACCTACATCGGCAGCCACACGCTCGGCGACTTTGAAAAGGCGAGCGGCGCGCCAGTGCAGATGAGCCTGTTCGCCAACAACGACGAACTGTTTGCCAAGCTGCGCGGCGGCAACCCCGGCTATGACGTGATCGTGCCCAGCAACGACTTCGTGGAGCGGATGCACGCGGCCGGGATGCTGGCCGAACTGGACCACGCGAAGATCCCCAACCTGAAGAACATCGCGCCGCAATTCCTGAACCCGCCGTTCGATCCGGGCCGCAAGGTGACAGTGCCCTACACCTGGATCGTGACCGGCATCGGATACCGCAAGAGCCGCGTGCAGGGCGTGCCCGACAGCTGGAAATGGGTGCTCGATTCCGACCGTTACAAGGGACGCATCGCGCTGCTGGCAGAAGCCAGCGAACTGTTCGAGATCGGCGCCAAGTACCTTGGCCTGCCCGCCAACACCGACGATCCGGCCACGCTCGCACGGATCGAGGCGATGCTGGCAAGGCAAAAGCCCAACATCGCCACCTTTCACGACGACAACGGGCAGGACTTGCTGCTGGCCGGCGATGTCGATCTGGTGATCGAATACAACGGCGATATCGCGCAAGTGATGCGCGAAGACCCGGACCTTGGCTTCGTGGTGCCCAGGGAAGGCGGGATCATCGCCAGCGATAGCCTGTGCATCCCCAAGGGCGCGCCCAACCCCGATCTGGCGCACGCGTTCATCGATTTCGTGCTGGGCGCAAAGGCCGGGGCGCACATTGCCGACACCATCCGCTACCCCACGCCCAATGCCGCCGCGCTGGCGCTGATGCCGGTGGAGTACCGCAACAACCCGGTGATCTTCCCGCCGCAGGACGCGCTGGCGCATTGCGAATATTCGCGCTGGCGCGGGCAGGACGTGGCCGCGCGCTACGAACAGGCGATGACCCGGCTGCGCGCCAGCTGACACCGAGATCACAGATAGCGGACGCAAAGTTCCGTTTTCTACAAGGCATTTGACATTCGACGGCGGCGGGACATCATCCGCCAGCCGTCAATCTGTGATCCATGATTGCCCAAAGGCAACCCACGGAGCCGGCACGCAGGCGGGACGAGGAGGACAACCCGAACCCTTGGGGGCTTACACATGGCGCGGATCACACGCACGCTGCGGACCTTGCTGCTGGGCACGGCGACCTGCCTTGCACCGATGACATCGGCATTGGCGCAAGAGGCCCCTGCTCCACTTCCCGCGCCGCAGGAAGCCGCCGACCCGCAAGGCGGCCTTGGCGAAATCGTCGTCACCGCCACCCGCCGCGCCGAATCCAGCCAGAAGGTGGCGATCAGCCTTCAGGCGCTCAGTCCCGAAAAGCTGGAGCAGCGGCAGGTAACGGGCTTTTCCGATTATGCCGCGATGCTGCCCTCGGTCAGCTATGCCTCGCTCGGCCCCGGCCGCACGGACCTCTATTTCCGGGGGATCGCCGTGGACGGCGGGCAATTGTCCACCGCAGGCACCTATCTCGACGACATTCCGCTGACCACCGCGGGCCGCATGCCCGAAATCCACGTGTACGACATGGCGCGCGTGGAGGCGCTGTCAGGCCCGCAGGGCACGCTGTTCGGCTCCAGTTCGCTGTCGGGCACGCTGCGCCTCATCACCAACAAGCCCGATCCGACGAAGTTCGAAGCGGGCTATAACCTTGAGATCAACAAGTACGGCAAAGGCGATGCCGGCCACATGGAGGAGGGCTTCCTCAACCTGCCGCTGGGCGAAGGCATGGCGGTGCGGCTGGTCGGCTTCTATCGCCACGACGGCGGATACATCGACAACAAGCCCGCCACCCACACGTACGCGCTGGGCGATGGCAGCACCACCGACGGCACCAGCTACACCATAAACAACAGCGGCTTTGCCAGCGACAACTACAACCCCGTCACCGAATACGGCGGGCGGGCGAGCCTTTCGATCGAGCCGGCGCCCGATTGGACGATCATGCCGCAGTTCGTCTACCAGTACCTCGACGCCAAGGGCGGGTTCAACTTCGACCCGCGCGTGGGCGACCTTGCCGTGCACGATTATCACGAAACCTACGACAAGGACGCGTGGTGGCAGGCGGCACTGACCGTGACGGGCAAGATCGCCGATTTCGACGTGGTCTCCTCAACCGGGTATTTCCACCGCCGGGTGAAGAACGCCAACGACTATACCTACTACACCGTCCATTACGACGATATGGGGCCGGGCTATGAGGCCTATCTCCAGTTCCACGACAAGAACGGCGCGCTGATAGACCCGACGCAGCAATATTACGGCAACAACACCTATCGCAAGTTCACGCAGGAACTGCGCATTTCCGTGCCGCAATCGTGGCCGTTCAGCCTGACGGTGGGCGGGTTCTATCAATGGCAGAAGAACGAATTCAACGAGGATTACTACATCCCCGGCCTGCACGATGCGACCAACCTCGATGGCGGCACGTCGTACGTTCGGCGCGACGCGTTCTACCTGACCGAAGTCGACCGCATCTATCGCGACTATGCCCTGTTTGCCGAGGGTAGCTACGAAATCGTGCCGCGCGTGAAGCTGACCGGCGGCATCCGCCTGTTCCGCGCCAAGAACGAGGCGCACGGCTGGGAAGGCGTGGCCGCGCTGGCAGCCGAGAACGGCTGCACCGTGCCCTTCACCGGCCCGCGCCTGTCGTGCGACAACGTGACCGTGCCGCACCCCTACAGCGAGGGCGGCGAGACGCACAAACTGGGCGTGGCATTCCAGGTGACGCCCGTCAAGATGGTTTACCTGACCTATTCCACCGGATTT